>CAJYSL010000229.1 GCA_913777515.1 uncultured Mucilaginibacter sp. | reverse complement strand
CCTTTATTACGGCCTTGGGCGGCGGTACTATTCGCGATGTGCTGATTGGGTATACGCCGGTAAGCTGGATGCGTAACTTACATGGGCCCATTGTAATCACGCTTACCGTTGTTGCGGCTATCTTGTTTAAAAAATACATCAAAAGCTTTAAGGTAACCCTGTTTTTGTTTGATGCACTGGGATTAGGATTGTTTACGCTTATCGGTCTGCAGAAAGGGCTTGATGCCGGCATAAGACCTGTAATCTGTATTATTTTAGGAACCATTACTGGTAGCTTTGGCGGCGTACTTCGTGATATTTTGCTGAACAACATACCGCTTATATTTCGTAAAGAGATTTACGCCACGGCGTGCCTGATTGGCGGGGCAGTTTATTTGATTCTTTTACCGTTTACAGATGCTAATTGGGCAAAAATAATTGCGATTTCGCTGGTTTGCGGACTGCGGATTTTGGCAGTAAAGTATGATTTACGGTTGCCGGTGTTATAATAGTTAAAACAATTTCGGGTTTTGGAGTTTAATGATGTTAAAAAGTCGGGGTTTTAGAAATCATTGTTAAAAAAATTTCCTTCTGTATAAAAAGTCATATCAAATTAAGCTTTAAATCGTATAATGGCTTAATTTTTAGTCCTGCGAGCAATTATATCGTGGGTATTTCAATTTTTTATTTTTGCTAAGTCTCTAATTAATTTAAATGGAAAAAAATACACCCCCTGCTGAACCAACCCTTGAGTCGCCTGCGGTGAAATTGATTGAACAAGAAGAGGAAGTTTTTCAGCACGTTAATAACCCGGTAGCCAACTTAAAGCCTATCGTTAAAAAATACCTGGCTTCGCCCAACCATGTGGAGCAAAAGGGTAATAAGTTTTTAATTTCTGACGGAGAAGCCACGGTAGAGGTAATTGTAATTACCGACGAAATTATCCGGGTAAGAATGGCACCTCATAGTGTTTTCCTGGAAGATTTTTCGTACGCGGTGCCTAAACTGCAAGCCAAAGTATCGGTTTTTCACCTGCACGATGAGCCTGAAGAATATCGTATCTCCACCAACACCGTTAATTGCCACATCAGCAAAAAAGATTTTTTAATCTCGTTTTCCGACAGCCAGAACCACGTCACCAGTAAAGATGCTGTGCCTATGCACTGGGAAGAAAACGTGCAGTTTGGCGGGTACTATGTTTTTGGAACCAAAGAGTGTCATCGCGAAGAAGCATTTTTTGGTTTGGGCGATAAACCAACCGACCTTAACCTGCGCGGCAAACGCCTGGTTAACTGGAATACTGATGCTTACTCATTTGCCTGGAACCAAGACCCGATTTATCGCAGTATTCCGTTTTACATTAGCTTAAATGAAGGTATAGCACACGGTATTTTCTTTGATAATACGTTTAAAGCACATTTTGATTTTGGTGCTGAAGACCGCAGTAAAACCAGTTTTTGGGCTGATGGCGGCGAACTGCAATATTATTATATCCACGGTCCGCACATGATGGACGTGGTAAAACGTTACCACCTTTTAACCGGCACACACCCTATGCCGCCGCTATGGGCCTTAGGTTACCACCAGTGCCGCTGGAGTTATTATCCAGAGTCGAAAGTGCGTAAGGTGGCTGCCGGTTTCCGTGAAAATAAAATTCCGTGCGACGGTATTTACCTGGACATTGACTACATGGACGGTTACCGCTGCTTTACCTGGAACCGCAAATATTTCCCTGACCCTAAAAAGATGATTAAGGAGCTGGCGGCCGATGGTTTTAAAACCGTAGTCATCATCGACCCGGGTATTCGTGTGGATGATAACTATTCGGTTTTCCGCGAGGGTAAGGCTAAGCGATATTTCTGCCGCCGAAGTGATGATTATTTTATGGAAGGGCATGTTTGGCCGGGCCGCTGCCAGTTTCCGGATTTTACCAATCCCGAAGTACGCGAATGGTGGGGTACCCTGTTTGACGAATTAGTGCAAATGGGCGTTGCCGGTGTATGGAATGACATGAACGAGCCGGCCGTGTTTGGTTCAGGCACTTTCCCGGATGATGTAAGGCACCAGTTTGACGGTTACCGTGGTTCGCACCGTAAGGCGCACAACGTATACGGTATGCAAATGGTACGCGCCACTTATGAAGGTATGCGCAAGCTGATGAAAAACAAAAGGCCGTTTACCATAACCCGTGCAGGTTATTCGGGCGTGCAGCGTTTTACCTCGGTATGGACGGGCGATAACGTGGCTTCATGGGAGCACTTACGTTTAGGCAATGTGCAGTGTCAAAGATTATCCATGTCGGGTATACCGTTTTGTGGTACGGATATCGGTGGCTTTAGCGGTGAGCCTGACGGCGAATTGTTTACCCGCTGGATACAGATGGGCACTTTCTCGCCGTTTATGCGTGCGCACTCTGCTGGTGATACCAAAGAGCGCGAGCCTTGGAGCTTTGGCGAGCCCTATACTGCTATCAACCGTAAATTTATTGAGTTACGTTACAAATTACTCCCTTATTTATATTCTACGTTCTGGGAGCATCATCGTTACGGCTTCCCGATACTGCGCCCGGTGGTAATGCAGGAACAGGGCGAAATTAATAACCAGGCCCGCCAGGATGAGTTTACCTACGGCGACAAAATTTTGGTTTGTCCGGTAATGGAGCCTAATCAGCGCAGCCGCCGCGTTTATTTACCTAAAGGCTGCTGGTTTAATTACTGGGACAACACCGAGGTTGATGGTGGTAAAGAAGTAGAGGTAGCTACCCCGCTCGAAACTATTCCAATTTTCATCAAAGCCGGTTCGGTAATACCCGAGTATCCTGTAATGCAGTACGTGGGCGAAAAAGAAATAGAAGAAGTTAAGCTCAAAGTATATTACAGTGAAAACGAAGCCAATTCTTTCTTCTTTGAAGATTACGGCGAAACCTTTGCTTACGAGCAGGACATTTATTCGGAAAAGAAATTTGTAGTAAGCGGCAAATCCACATCCATGACTATTCAGCAAACGATGGAAGGCTTATATACACCACGGTATGAGAATTACCATTTTGCCGTAGCCGGTTTGCCATTCAAACCCTCAAAAATTATAGCCGATGGTAAAGAGGTAACTGATTTTACCTTTAATGAGCGCAAGGTGCTCGATTTTAAGTTTACCAAAAACTTTAAGCAGATAGAAGTTTTGTAACGCTGCTTTTTAAATTTTATAGACAAGAGGTGCCGGGTTTACTCAGGCACCTCTTGTTGTTTATGGTTGTTTTGGGATGGCAAACAAATCTGGTTGAGGTTCAGACAATGCTTCATAGATGCTTTTGGCTCAAAAAAGCCTTACATACATCAAAAAGCTCATTTTTATAAGTGTCTTTTTTTACTTTTGGTGTAACCGGTTATTCAACCGCCGCGTCGTATATAAATAAATCAGATTATGAAAAAGCACCTCTATTTTTTGCCTGTCCTGTTAGCCTTAGTTTGTGTAATAACCTTGCCTTCATGTCATATAGGTTGTATTAAGGGCTCGGGTAAAGAATTAAATGAAAACCGTATAGTGGGCTCATTTTCAAAACTGGAGATTTCGGGTGCTTTTAAAATAAATCTAAAGCAGGATAGCGGTCATGCTTTAACCGTTATGGCAGACGATAACTTGATGAAATACATCAAAACCGAAGTAAGCGGCAACAAACTGCGCGTTTATACCCGTAAAAACTTTTGCAGCAATAATGTGATTACGCTCAACGTGCCTATAACGCAACTAAGCGAAATTAAAGGTTCTGGCGCGGTGCAGCTGGCATCTGAGGGCCGCATCAATACCCAGAATTTTAAAATGGAACTAACAGGCGTAAGCAAGGTGGATTTGGATCTGAACGCTGCCGATGTACAAACTAAAGCAGCCGGTGCAGCCGAAATATTTTTAAAAGGACAGGCAGCATCACATAAAGTGGATGTAGCCGGCGTAGGCAAACTGCATGCCTTCGATTTTGTGGTAGGAAACTATAACATCAAAACTTCCGGCTCGGGTAATTGCGAAGTTAATGTGCTCAAAACATTGATTGTAAATACCAGCGGCGCTGCCGACATCAAATACAAAGGCAACCCGTCAAGCATCGACTCTAAAAAATCCGGCGCTTCAAAAATTACCAAAGTACAGTAAGCAAGCCAAACTACATTGGCGGTGTTGGAGGCAGTGGGTTAGGTATAGGATTAGGCCGGCTATTAGGCACGGGCGCCGGGGTAAGTTTTGCCTGCGGCGATGTGCCGGTCGAGTCGTTATTTGCCGTGTTGGTAGGCACTGCACTGTTTTTTGAAAGTGTGACTTTACGTTTGGTTTTACAACCGGTACCGGCTAAAATAAAAAATGCTGCTGCAGTGCAGAGTCTTAAGGCAATCTTCTTCATATCAGATGTGTGATTGCTTAACGTTTAACGGCGCATTTGGTTTAAGCTCTTATACTCGCCGCGTAAAAATTACCCGTAGCCTTGGTTTTTATTAAAGCTTGTTTACATCCGCCAATACTCTTTGCTAAACACTCCTGTTTTGCCGCATAAATAATCTTTGTTCTTACCTAACGGCCAAGGCGTTCAGTTACAGCCTATAGTGTGGCTAAGCAACTGATGATTAAGTAGCTGAAATAAAAAATTAATTACTTACCTTTGCGCTCCAAATCCGGCTTTGGTTGCTTTAGGTAACCGCTGGTGATAAACTACATTACAAGGTATAAATTATGAATATATCACAGGAAAAAAAAGATAACCTGAATGCGGTTATCAAAATCAACATCAACGCTGAAGATTATCAGGCACGTGTAGATAAAGCAATTAAAGACCAGGCTAAAAAAGCACAAATCCCAGGTTTTCGTAAAGGTATGGTACCGCCATCGCACATTAAGCGTATGTACGGTAAAAGCATACTGGTTGATGAGATTAACAACCTGTTATCAGATACCCTGAATAACTACTTAAACGAGCAGCAGTTAGAAGTATTAGGTCAGCCACTGCCAAAGGTAGATGACAGCAAAGAGTACAACTGGGATTTTGCCGACAACTTTGAGTTTAACTATGAAGTAGGTCTGGCTCCTGAGTTTAATGTTGACATTACCTCTGCCGACCAACTGACCAACTATAAAATTAAAGTAGATGACGAAACGTTAGCTTCACGCATCAGTAACCTGCGTAAAAGCTATGGTAAAATGACAAACCCTGACGTATCGGCAGATAATGACGTGCTTTATGCCGAATTAAAGCAGCTTTCGCCGGATGGTTCTGTTTTTGAAGGTGGTATCAGCAATACAGCTTCTATACGTTTAGACCAAATACAGGACGAGACCATAAAAAATTCTTTGATTGGTTTGAAAAAAGGTGATGTTGTTCAATTCGATATTCAAAAAGCATTTAACAATGAGCCTGCCCGTGTTGCTGCTTTGTTGAAAATTGACGAGGCTGTTGCCGCTGATTTAAAATCGAACTTTGAGTTAGCCGTTAAAAACGTTAACCGTTTAGAAGAATCTGATTTAGACCAGGCGTTCTTTGACAAAATTTTTAGTGAGGGTGTGGTAACTACCGAAGAGGAGTTCCGTACCAAAATTACTGAAGAGTTAGAAAACATGATGGTACAAGATGCAGACAATAAACTGCAAAGCGAAATGTACAATTATGTGCTTAACAAAGTTAACTTTGAGTTGCCCGACGAGTTTTTGAAACGCTGGTTAAAAGCCACTAACGAAAAACTGAGCGACGAAGAGTTACAAGGCGGTTATGATGATTTTGCCAAAAACCTGAAATGGACTTTGATCGGCAACAAAATTATCCGCGATAACAACATCCAGATTCAGTATGAGGATGTTTTGGACCTGGCTAAGCAACGTATTGATGCCCAGTTCAGAATGTACAGCCCTCAGCCAATCAGCGAGGAGCAGCTTAACCAGTATGCTGTACAGTTTTTGCAGGATAAAGAAAATGCCAACCGTATTTTTGAAGAAGCAAAATCACTGAAAGTGTTTGAACACTTAAAAGGCGTATTTACCCTGAATGAGCAGGAAATTACTTACGACGAGTTTAGCAAATTAGCGCAAGCTTAATTATTGCTTAAATATAAGTAAAACAAAAAGCAACCTCATCAGCAGGTTGCTTTTTGTTTTTATAAAAAACTTAGTTAAACCGGGTTTGTTACAGCTTACAATTTTAATAAGCTGGTGCGGTAAGTAAAGGGTGGCTTGTTTTAAGGTGATAATTTTATATTTTGCTACACTTATAGGTAAGTGCACTTAAAAACTAAATTTACCGTATGCGCCGGAAGCGCACCATGTTTATATATCTTAACACAAAATGAATAACATCGATAAAAACGAATTTCGTAAGTACGCGGTGAAACATCACCGCATTAACGGTTTAACCGTTGATAAATTTATATCAAGCGTTGAGCACAAAATGATGCCGCAGGGTATTGCTTACCCGGTGGGTATGACCCCTTACATCATCGAGGAGCGACAGTTAAATGTGGCTCAGATGGACGTGTTTTCCCGTTTAATGATGGACCGTATTATTTTCCTGGGCGATGCTATTTATGAAAACATTGCTAACATTATCCAGGCACAGTTACTGTTTTTGCAGTCTGCTGATGCCAAGCGCGACATCCAGATTTACATCAACTCTCCGGGTGGTTCGGTATACGCCGGTTTAGGTATCTATGATACTATGCAGTTTGTAACCAATGATGTAGCTACTATCTGTACCGGTATGGCTGCCTCTATGGCTGCAGTGTTGTTATGTGCCGGTGCTGATGGCAAGCGTGCTGCTTTACCTCACTCACGCGTGATGATTCACCAGCCGCTGGGTGGAGCGCAAGGCCAGGCTTCTGATATTGAGATTACTGCACGCGAAATTCAGAAACTGAAAAAAGAATTGTACGAAATTATATCAAAACACAGCGGTACTCCGTATGAGAAGGTTTGGGAAGCATCAGACCGTGACCATTGGATGATTGCTGACGAGGCGAAAGAGTTTGGCATGGTTGATGAGGTATTAGGCCGCAGCAACGACAAGTAATAGTTTATTTTGCCGCTACTGTACTGATTTGTTTGAGTTTATCGCTCAAATAAATCAGTATTTATTATTTTTGATAACCAAATCTAAATCAGATGAATAAAAATAGCAAGGAAATCAGGTGTTCATTTTGTGGAGCCGGAAAGCAGGATTCCCTGATGCTGATAGCCGGGCTTGACGCACACATTTGTGATAAATGTGTAAATCAGGCCAACGAGATATTGGCAGAAGAACTGAAGGTTCGGAAAGTGAAGTCATCACCAGCAGCACCTTCTATATTAAAACCATCTGAAATAAAAGCTCATTTGGACCAATACGTGATTGGGCAGGATGACGCTAAAAAAGTACTGGCTGTAGCGGTTTATAATCACTACAAACGCCTTAACCAGCGCATAGAAAAAGATGAGGTAGAGATTGAAAAATCGAACATTATGATGGTGGGCGAAACCGGTACGGGAAAAACCTTGCTGGCAAAAACCATTGCCAAAGTATTAAACGTTCCGTTTTGTATATCTGACGCTACCGTACTCACCGAGGCGGGTTACGTAGGCGAAGATGTTGAAAGTATACTCACCCGTTTACTGCAGGCAGCTGATTACGATGTGGCCGCGGCTGAAAAAGGTATTGTATATATTGACGAGGTAGACAAAATTGCCCGCAAGAGCGATAATGCATCTATCACCCGCGATGTATCCGGCGAAGGCGTACAGCAGGCTTTACTGAAAATTTTGGAAGGTACCATGGTTAACGTACCACCGCAAGGTGGTCGTAAACACCCCGACCAGAAAATGATTTCGGTAAATACGAGCAACATTCTCTTTATTTGCGGTGGTGCCTTTGATGGTATCGATAAAAAGATTGCCAGCCGTTTGCGTACCCAAACTGTAGGTTACAAGTTAAAACGCGACGAGAACGAGGTAGATACTAAAAACCTTTACAAGTATATTACACCGCAGGATTTAAAATCATTTGGTTTGATTCCGGAGTTGATTGGCCGTTTACCCGTATTAACTTATCTGAATCCGTTAGACCGTGAGGCCTTACGCAATATATTGGTGGAGCCTAAAAACTCACTGTTGAAGCAGTACAAAAAATTGTTTGATTACGAAGGTGTAAAGCTGGAGTTTGATGACGAGGTGATTGAGTTTGTGGTAGACAAAGCCATGGAGTTTAAATTGGGCGCACGTGGTTTACGTTCTATTTGCGAGGCTATCATGATTGATGCGATGTTTGAGTTCCCATCACAAAAAGATGTGAAACGCTTAACTGTTAGCTTAGATTACGCCCGCGAAAAATTTGAAAAATCTGATTTGAAAAAATTAAAAGTAGCTTAACACTACTCAGCTTTTAGCTGCTTAATTTTATTACAAAATACAAACCCTGGTGAAACGCCGGGGTTTGCTGTATAATAACTTTTCTCTTAAACTCCAGGGAGTTAAGTTTTAAATGGTTGGAGAAATAAAAAGCAAACAACAAGTCCTCCCTGTCGGGGAGGATTTAGGAGGAGCTATTATGAACGAAGAAATAGAAATTAAAAAAGATCCGGCCATCGTCGAGCAGTCTAAAAAAGTGAAAGAAGTACAGTCTCCTGTAAAAAGTGGTTTAAAATCGAAGGATGCCATCGTAGCTAACTGGCTGCCCCGGTATACCGGCCGTCCGCTGAACGAATTTGGCAGCTATATCATCCTGACCAATTTTTCGAAGTACTTATCCCTGTTCTCTAAATGGCACAACGATGCGCCAATTATGGGTTTGGACAAGCCTATGCAAAGTGTTACAGCCGACGGGATTACCATCATCAATTTTGGTATGGGCAGCCCTGTAGCGGCAACCGTAATGGATTTGCTTACCGCGATATCGCCTAAAGCCGTTATATTTTTGGGCAAATGCGGTGGCTTGAAAAAGAAGAATAATGTAGGCGATTTAATACTGCCTATCGCAGCCATCCGTGGCGAGGGTACCTCTAACGATTACTTGCCAGCCGAAGTGCCGGCCTTACCGTCATTTGCGCTGCAAAAAGCCATATCAACCACCATTCGTGATTTTTCGCGCGATTACTGGACTGGTACCTGTTATACCACCAACCGCCGCGTTTGGGAACATGATAAGGAATTTAAAAAATACCTGAAGAGTCTGCGTGCTATGGCGGTAGATATGGAAACGGCTACTATTTTCACCACCGGTTTTGCCAATAAAATCCCAACTGGTGCATTGCTGTTGGTATCAGACCAACCAATGATTCCGGAAGGTGTTAAAACAGCCGAAAGCGATTCGAAGGTGACCGAACAATATGTAGAAACACATTTGAAAGTGGGTATTGAATCGTTAAAGCAATTAATTAATAACGGCTTTACCGTGAAACACCTTAAATTCTAACTGGCAATTTAAGGTAATTAACCAAAGGGAGTGAAGGCATCAGCCTTTACATCCCAAACTCATTTATTGATGATGGTAGCTTTTATAAGGCTGAAATTACAATCATCATAATGACATTTATTGTCAAAATCATAAATTGTGCTGTTGTGCAGCCCAAGTTTTATTATTTTTGATTTTATGCTTGCCCTCACCAATCATACACTCGAAAAGTTAGAGAATCTGCTCAAGAGTTCGGGGTATAAAGTGCGCTACGAAAAGGGAAACTTTAAAACGGGTGCCTGCTTGCTGCAAAACAGCCGCATGATTGTGGTAAACAAGTTTTCGAACCTCGAAAGTAAAATACATTCGGTGATTGAGTTAGTGAGGCAGCTTGATATTGACACCAAACAGCTTGACGATAAACAGCTGGCATTTTTTCACCAAGTTAAACAAATCGAACTGCAGCTGTGACCATCACTTTTTTAGGAACCGGAACTTCTCAAGGTGTGCCCGTTATTGGTTGCGATTGCGAGGTTTGTACTTCTACCGATAAGCACGACAAGCGTCTGCGTACCTCCATCCTGGTAGAAGCGCAGGGTAAGACAATCGTGATTGATACCGGGCCCGATTTCAGGTACCAGATGTTGCGTGCCGGGGTAAAGCATTTGGATGCTGTGGTTTTTACACACGAACATAAAGACCATACCGCCGGTTTGGATGACATTCGTGCCTTTAATTATCTGCAGCAGGAACCCATGGATGTTTATGCGGTACCGCGCGTGCAAGCATCACTCAAACAGGAATTTTCGTACATCTTCGCTGAGTTTCAATATCCGGGTATTCCTAAAATTAATTTGCACACCATCGGCAACGAGCCGTTTAATGTGGGGCCTGTTAAGTTTACCCCTATAGAGGTTTTGCATTATAAGCTGCCGGTGTTAGGTTTCAGGATTCAAGATTTTACTTATATCACCGATGCTAAAACCATCACTGAGCCCGAAATTGAAAAGATAAAGGGTAGTAAGGTATTAGTGGTAAACGCTCTGCAAAAGCAGTCGCATATGTCACATTTTACGTTTGATGAAGCTATTGCCTTCGCGCAACGTATAGGTGCCGAAACGACCTATTTTACCCACATCAGTCATCGCCTGGGCAAGCACGCAGATGTTTCCAGACAACTTCCGCCGGGTATTCAACTGGCTTATGATGGCTTGAAACTTGAGATGTAGAGGCTCCTGTTTTGACCACCTTACTGCGTCTTTGTAAACTGCATTTACTATTCTTTGTCTTAATTTATAAGTAAAGAATATTTTATACCTTGCGTATCTACTCTTATGAAAAACGCAGACGTACTCATTATAGGCGCGGGAGCGGCCGGCTTAATGGCGGCTTATACTTTGGCTAAAGCTGGTAAAAAAGTAACGGTGTTAGAAGCTTGCAATCGTACCGGGGGCCGCATCCGAACTATTGATGATACCATGTTTTTCAAACACGCCGAGCTGGGTGCCGAGTTTGTACATGGCAACCTACCGGTGACCTTACAACTATTGCACGAAGCCGGTATTGCTTACCATCCGGCAGGAGGGGAGATGTGGCAGTATGAAAATGGCACTTTTGCCAAAGATGCCGGGATGATAGAAGGCTGGGATTTATTAATGCAGAAGCTTGACGAGTTGCAGTCTGATATGACGCTTCGGGCGTTTCTGGATGAATACTTTGCCGAAGAGAAATTTGACAGCTTAAAGGAGTCTGTAATACGATACGCCAATGGCTATGACACCAGCGACCCGGCACGGGTAAGCGCCCTTGCGCTGCGCCGCGAGTGGCAAAACGAGGACGAAGACACGCAATATCGTATCGAAGGTGGCTACTGTACACTAGTAAGTTACCTGGCAGAGGTATGTAAGCAACATGCCGGCACTATCTATCTAAACGCGCCTGTAAACCACATTACTTGGCAGCCATACGTCATTAAAGCAACCACGGCAGATGGTGAGGTATACGAAGCCAAGCAAGCTATATTGGCTATTCCGTTAGGCGTATGGCAGGCGCCAGAAACGGCCAAAGGGCATATCAGTTTTTCGCCTGCAATAAATGAACAGACGACAGCATTAAAAAAGTTAGGCTTTGGCGCCATTATCAAAGTACTGCTGCAGTTTGATGAGATTTTTTGGGAGCATGTTCCTGCTCAGCATCCAGAGGATGGCGACCTCACAAACATGGCATTTTTGTTTACCGACGAGGCTATACCTACCTGGTGGACCCAAGCGCCCGGGCACGAACCTTTGTTAACGGGTTGGTTGGGCGGTGCTGCAGCAGCACAAAAAGTTAATACCCCGGCAGAGGATATTTTGCAACAGTCGCTGCAATCGTTAAGCAATGTATTTAATATTCCTACCGAAGCATTAAAAGAAAAATTGGTTGCCTGGTACGTTGCCAACTGGACGGCCGACCCTTATATTTATGGCTCTTACGCTTATGATACTGTTTATACCGCGGCAGCATTAACCATTTTAAAGCAACCGGTTGCTGATACCTTATATTTTGCCGGCGAATTTATGTACCAAGGAACTGCCATGGGCACAGTAGAAGCGGCCTTGACCAGCGGCCGCGATACGGCTCATCGCCTGCTAAAGCTTTAGCTTAATGTACAAAATACACTGATTGTCATCTTAGGGTCTGGCCCAGGCAACATTACGTTTACATAACCGAGTAATAACATCTAAAGGTTTTAAAGTTTTGCGATACAAGCTACATTTGCTTGTCTCTATCGTAACTTTCCTTTCCGATGTTTAACAAAATAGTAATTTGTGTAAGTTTAGTAGCTGTTGGTATAGTGCACACAACCCCGGATTATGCGCAGGAAATTAAAGCCCTAAGCATGAAAGAAGCCATACAATTGGGTGTCGATAATTATCCGGCCATCCAGGCAAAAAAGAATCAACTTAACTCGTCAAAATCTTACCTCAAAGAAACTAAAACCGAATACCTGCCCGACCTTAATTTTTCGGCGCAACAGGTTTATGGTACTATCAACGGGCAAAACGGTCCGCTCGTAGCCTACCGCGGACTGGCCGCATCATCATCAGGGCCGGCATTAAACCATCAAAGCTGGAACGCCGCGTTTGGTGCATTATACTTAACCAATGTCAATTGGGATTTCTTTGCTTTCGGCCGCGCCATGGAGCGCATTAAAGTGCAAAAGCAGGTGGTTAACCGCGACGAGGCTGATTTGAGCCAGCAGCAGTTTCAGCACAAAGTACGGGTAGCTTCTGCGTATCTCAATGTATTGGCTGCACAGCGTCTGGTCAAAGTGCAGGAGGATAACCTCAACCGGACTTTAGAAGTAAGACGTGTAGTAGTAGCCCGTGTAAAAAATGGCTTAAATCCCGGCGTCGATTCCTCGTTTGCCAACACCGAAGTTTCGAACGCGCGCATACAACTCACCAACGCTCAGCAAAACGAGCAGGAACAGGTTAACCAGTTGTCGCAATATTTAGGGTACGATAATCCTCCGCGTGATTTTGCGCTCGACAGTACCTTTGTAGTCCGCAATCCGGCCATGCCCGACCCACCGGCTACTTTAAGGCAGGAGCAGCACCCGGTATTACAGTTTTATAAAAACCGCATACAGGTAAGTGATGAGCAGGCGCGCTATCAACGCACCTTTGCTCTGCCAACCTTCTCACTGGTGGGCACATTTCAGGGGCGGGGCTCAGGCTTTACCCTGGCACCTGCTATTAACACGCCTGTCGCGTATACCGATAATTATGGCAGCGGCGTAGACCCAACACGTTTTAATTATGTGATTGGCATTGCTACAGTGTGGAACTTTAGCAGCCTGTTCCGTACCAAATATCAGGTGCAATCGCAAAAATATATCTCTAAGCAGTACCAGGATGAATACGACCTGATAAACCAGCAGTTACGCAACCAGCAGGTACTGGCCGAAACACGTATCAGTACGGCGCTTAAAAATTCGAAAGAAGCGCCTATTCAAATCAAATCAGCCAATGATGCTTATGTGCAAAAAATAACGCTGTACAAAAATGGTCTTGCCAGCATTGTTGATTTTACGCAGGCCCTATACGTTTTGTACCGCGCCGAAACCAACAATTATATCGCTTACAACAATGTATGGCAGGCACTACTGTTTAAGGCGGCCTCAACCGGCGATTTCGACTTGTTCATTAATAATTTTTAAGCTACTGCAACACAACATACATGGGACTCATCAAATTTGCACTTCGTAAACCCATTACCATCCTGGTTTTAGTAGCCGGGTTGTTCTTCTTTGGTATCAACGCTATCCGCAGTATCAAAATAGACATTTTTCCGGATTTGAATTTACCGGTAATTTATGTTTCGCACCCCTATGGTGGTTATACACCAACCCAAATGGAATCGTATTTTGGTAAGCAGTACGTTAACCTGTTGCTGTATGTATCGGGTGTAAAAAGTATCGAAACGCGTAACATCCAAGGATTGACTTTAATCAAGCTTTCCTTTTACGAAGGCACCAATATGGCGCAAGCCGCTGCCGAAGTGTCTGCTTATACCAATCGTGCGCAGGCCATCTTTCCACCCGGTACACAACCACCTTTTATTTTGCGGTTTGATGCCTCTACGCTTCCGGTGGGGCAACTGGTATTAACCAGCCCTAAACGCAGTAATAACGAGTTGCTGGACCTGGCCAACGTATACGTTCGTTCGTCGTTCACGTCGGTACCCGGCCTGGTATCGCCCGCGCCTTTTGGGGGTAATACCCGTACGGTAGTTATCAAGGTCGACCCCTCGTTGCTGCGCTCGCATAACCTCACGCCCGACCAGATTGTAACTGCGATCCGCGAAAACAACTTGAACTCGCCTGCAGGTAACGTTCGTATTGGGGATGTAAACTACCTTACACCGGCTAACACTTCGTTAAAAAAGGTGCAGGATTTTGGCGACATTCCGCTATACCGTAACGGTATCCAAACCGTGTTTTTGCACGATGTAGCTACGGTTGAAGATGGTGCGGATATCACCAGTAGTTATGCCCTGGTTAATGGTAAACGTTCGGTATATCTGCCTATTACCAAATCAGCCGATGCTTCTACCTGGGAAGTTGTGCAGAACCTGAAAAAAGCTATTCCGCGTTTTCAGGCTTTGTTGCCCGAGGATGTGAAGTTGTCTTATGTGTTCGACCAGTCGACTTACGTGATTAACGCCGTAAAAAGTTTGGCTGAGGAAGGAGCAATTGGTGCTGTACTTACGGGTTTGATGGTACTGTTGTTTTTAGGAGACCGACGGGGTGCATTGATTGTGATTCTGACTATTCCCACATCTATTGTGGCCGGTATCCTGTTCTTGTCACTATTTCATCAAACCATCAACATTATGACGCTGAGCGGGCTTTCGCTGGCTATTGGTATTTTGGTGGATGAGTCGACGGTAACGATCGAGAATATTCACCAGCATTTTGCCATGGGTAAACCCAAAGCTTTGGCTATTTGGGATGCCTGTAAAGAAATTGCCTTTCCTAAGCTGCTCATCCTGTTTTGTATCCTGGCGGTGTTTGCACCGGCCTTTACCATGAAGGGCATCCCCGGAGCCCTGTTTTTACCCTTAGCACTGGCTATCGGTTTCTCCATGATTACGTCGTATTTTCTGGCGCAAACCTTTGTGCCCATCATGGCCAACTGGCTGATGAAAAACGACCACGAGAAAAAAGACTACTCGCGCGAGGACGATAACCTGGATGCCAATAAGGAAGAAGCTGCCAAGCATGCTCTAGAGAATCATGGTGCGGAAGAAACTAAATTCGACCGTTTCAGGCATCGTTTTATGCGCTGGATGGATGCCATGCTGCCCAAACGGCAGTGGATTGTATCCATCTACGCAGTGGTAGCTGTTGGGCTGGCCGCACTGCTGTTTTTAACCATTGGCCGTGATGTACTGCCTAAAGTAAACTCCGGTACTTTCCAGGTAAGGCTGCGTTTGCCTGACGGTACCCGTTTGGAGCGCACCGAAGCCATGACGGTGCACGCGTTGCAGATATTGGGCAAATTGGTGGGCAAAGATAAAATTGCTGTGACCTCATCTTTTGTGGGTACGCACCCTTCGCAATTTTCAACCAGTCCTATCTACCTCTTTATGGCCGGGCCTCAAGAAGCAGTAATACAAGCAGCCATGACTGAAGAATATAACGGCAATCTTGACGACTTGAAAGAGAATTTTCGTAATGCGATAAAGCGTGAGATGCCTAATGTTAAAGTGTCGTACGAACCTATAGAACTTACGGATAAAATATTGAGCCAGGGCTCGCCTACACCTATCGAAGTAGCCATCACCAGCAAAAACAAAAAGCAAAACGTGGTTTATGCTTATAAGATGCTGGAAAAGCTAAAGCAGATTAAATACATGCGCGATGTGCAGATTGCCCAGTCGTTTAAATACCCGGCCATCAACATCAACATTGACCGTACACGTGCCGCGCAATTAGGGGTAGGCGTGGGTGATATATCCCGCTCGTTAACGGCCTCAACCTCATCATCCCGCTTTACAGAAAAAAATGTTTGGCTGGACGAAAAGGTGGGATTAAGTTATAACGTACAAGTGCAGGTGCCGGAATATCAAATGTCGAGCATGAACGACATTAAAGAGATTCCTATTATGGCCAACCAGCGTCGCCCGGTACTGAGTGACGTGGCCGAAATTAAGCAGGACACTACTTATGGCGAAAACGATAACATCGGCGCTATACCTACCATTTCGGTAACGGCTAACCTGCACAAAACGGATTTAGGCACGGCTACCGATGATGTTAAAGAAGCCATCAAATCATTAGGTGAACTGCCACGCGGACTAACTATTGAACCACGTGGTTTGGGCCAAACCTTGGACGACACTTTGGGGAGCTTACAAAGTGGCTTATTAGTGGCTATTATCGTCATCTTCCTGATGCTGACCGCCAACTTTCAGTCGTTTAAAGTATCTTTTGTGGTGTTGTCGACCGTTCCGGCGGTGATATTTGGTTCGTTATTGCTGGTATGGGGTACTGGGGCAACGCTTAACCTGCAATCGTATATGGGGATGATTATGGCGGTTGGTGTGGCTATATCCAACTCGGTACTGTTAATAACCAACGCCGAAGAATTGCGGGTGTATAACGGTGATGCTTTGAAAGCCGCACGTGAGGCTGTTGCTTTACGTTTGAGGCCTATTTTAATGACCAGTTTGGCCATGATTGTAGGTATGGTACCCATGGCATCCGGTTTAGGCGAGGGCGGCGACCAAACCTCGCCGTTGGGCCGCGCCGTTATTGGCGGATTATTGTTTTCTACCTTTGCCTCGTTGCTTATTTTACCCCTGGTGTTTGCCTGGGTACAGGGTAAAACCAGCACGGCATCGGTATCCTTAGACCCGGAGGATGAAGAAAGCAAATACTTCGTACCCATGCACCATCAGGAGAGCAAAGCGTAAATGGAATAAGCACGAGGCATTACCGGCCTCGTGCAAATAAATTTTGTTATAGAATATACTGTTACAATAAAAAAGATGAAAAGTCTGAAAGGAAATATAAGTGCCGCACTGTCAGTTATCACGTTAACCGGCTTGCTAAGTCTGAGCTCCTGCCACTCTGACGATAAGGAAAAAGCCGAGCAGGAGCGTGCGCAAAAAGAACAGGCCGATATAGAGGTGCCGCCTGTAGAAACTGTTGTACTCGAAAAAGGCAAAATGGCTTCAAGCCTGCGGGTACCCGGCGAGTTAACGCCTTACCAGCAGGTAAGCCTTTACGCCAAAATAAACAGCTATGTTAAAAAATACCTGGTTGATGTAGGCTCTGAAGTGCACAAAGGACAATTGATGCTTATACTCGAAGCCCCTGAAATAAACTCGCAACTCGCTTCAGCACGGGCGCGTATCAAACAGCAGGAGGCATTGTATTTGGCCAGCAAGGCAACTTACGACAGGCTGTATAATACCAGCAAAACACCAGGCACTATTGCACAAAATGATTTAGACCAGGCCGATGCCCGCCGCAAGGCCGATTTTGCCAATCTTGACGCTGCCAAAGCTTCTTACCAGGAAATATCAGCTAACTTACAGTACTTGCAAATACACGCGCCTTTTGATGGGGTGGTGAGTGAGCGTAATGCCAGTTTGGGTGCCTATGTAGGTCCGGGAGGAGCAGGGGCTGCGCTGCCTTTGTTTGTAGTACAACAGCAAAAAAAACTGCGCTTGGTTATATCAGTCCCTGAGTTAAGTACCGGTTCGTTAACCAACCGCGAGCAGGTCAGTTTTACCGTGAAAGCTTTGCCTAATCAACAGTTTACAGCGCACATTAAACGTATGGCAGGTGCGTTAGACAGCCGCCTGCGCTCGGAGCGCATAGAAATAGACGTAGAGAATCCTAATAAGATTTTACTGCCTGGCATGTATGCCGAGGTAAGCGTGCCTACCAAATCGCACGACAGTACGTTTGTTGTGCCTAAATCGGCCGTGGTACAATCAACCGAAAAGGTATTTGTAGTACGGGTAACCGACCAGCACCGGGCGCAATGGTTAGACGTGCAGAAAGGATTGCAAAACAAGGACGCGGTAGAAGTATACAGCAAAGACTTAAAGCCGGGCGACAAACTGGTAAAAACTGCTACAGACGAAATACGCGACGGACAACCGGTAAAAGATAAACCGGCCAAAAAAGAAGAGGACGAATAATCTCGTCCGATTCTATAAGTAAAATAGGCGACTTGCATGCAGGTCGCCTATTTAAGTTTATAATAATTTGTTCAATTCTTCTAAAAGGGCACGGGCTTCTATAGTACCGATGATGTTGCCGTTCATGTAAATGCTGATTGCATTTTTGGTTTTGCTGATTTGCAATTTACCTTTAATCAGCTTATCATCACCGCCATATATAAAATCTAACAATGGGTTTATGCCATCTTTGCGGCAAATCAGTTCTTTACCCAGTTGTTTAACAATGATGCGTACGCGGCTGGGTTTCTCCTTTTCAGGCTCAATCTTTAAAACGTAATCGTGCAGTAACCTGAATTCCATAGGTGTTGTTCCGTTATTGGCTTTGGCCCGCCAGTAAATATAATACTGCCATACGTACAGCCACGCCATTTTCTACCTGGTCTAATATGATAGATTGTTTGCTGTCGGCAACATCGCTGGTAATCTCTACACCGCGGTTAATAGGTCCTGGGTGCATAATTACTATCTCTTTATCTAAACTGTCCAGAATTTCTTTATTCAATCCATACAGCATACTGTATTCGCGCAGAGAGGGGAAGTACTTAATATCCTGACGTTCCAACTGTATACGCAGCATATTGGCCACGTCGCACCAGTTTAAAGCTTTAATCAGGTCGTGCTCCACTTTAACGCCCAATGAGCCGATGTATTTGGGAATTAAGGTGGTTGGACCGCAAACCATCACCTCAGCACCTAATTGCTTCAGGCATAGAATATTGGACAGTGCCACACGTGAGTGCAACACATCGCCCACAATCACTACTTTTTTACCGGCCACGTCACCCAATTTTTCGCGGATGGAAAAGGCATCCAGCAGGGCCTGGGTAGGGTGTTCGTGGGCGCCATCGCCGGCATTTACTATCTGGGCCTTTACATGCTTTGATAAAAATACACCGGCACCGGCGTATGGGTGGCGCATAACTACCATATCTACCTTCATGGCCAGGATATTGTTCACCGTATCAATTAGCGTTTCGCCTTTGCTCACCGATGATGAGGAGGCAGCAAAATTGATGGTATCTGCCGAAAGGCGGCGTTCGGCCAGCTCAAATGATAAACGTGTACGGGTTGAGTTTTCAAAAAAGATATTGGCAATGGTTACATCGCGCAGCGAGGGTACTTTTTTTATAGGCCGGTTAATTACGGCTTTAAAAGTATCGGCTGTTTCCAGTATCAGCTCAATATCGTTGCGGTTTAAATCTTTTATTCCAAGTAAGTGTCGTGTGCTCAGCCCGGCCATGTATCTATCAGGTTTCGAATTTTAAATTTTATACTTTATAGCAAACAGGTCATTATTTGCTTTCGGATACCAGTACCACTTTATCTTCTCCGTCGGTTTCTTTCCAGCTTACTACCACTTTTTGCGAAGCAATAGAGTCAACCTCAATGCCCGTATAGTCAGCCATTACCGGTATATGGCGCGAGTAGCGGCGGTCGACCAGTGTTAGCAACTCCACCTTACCCGGACGGCCAAAGGCCAGCATGGCATCCATGGCGGCGCGTATAGTACGGCCTGTCCAAAGCACGTCGTCTATCAGGATAACATTTTTGCCTTCAATAATAAAGTCGATACGGGTTTGATTAGGCAGCAGGGGCGCTTCGCGACGGCGAAAATCATCACGATAAAAAGTAATATCTAAATCGCCTTGCAGTACCGGTTTGCCCAGTATTTTGCCCAGTTCTTCGGCTACGCGCCTGGCCAGGTAAATGCCTCGTGGTTGTATACCAATTAATATAGCGTTCGAAAAGTCGTTGTGATTTTCAATCAACTGTCGGCAAAGGCGCTGAATGGTAATCTGGAACTTTTGCCCATCGAGCAATGTCAGGTTTTGCATCGTTT
>CAJYSL010000228.1 GCA_913777515.1 uncultured Mucilaginibacter sp. | reverse complement strand
ACTGGAAAGGCATTTTCAGGTCTACATGGTCGCCGGTTTTCCAGTTTCGGCTTAGTTTTAAGTAACTACCCGGCGTAGCCTGCACGGTTTGCGGCTGCCCGTTAATGGTTACGAAAAAGCCACGGGTAGCCCAGCCCGGTACGCGCACATACATATCAAACTTGCCATTGCCTTTAACCGTAAGCCGGGTATGGTCTTCTTTAGGGAAAGCCGTAGTTTGCTCTACAACCAGGTTCCGCTCGGTCCAGCGCAGGGTCGACGGGATGTAAAGGTTAACGTAGAGCGACTGGTTATCGCGGCTTTTAAAATAAATAGTGTTTTGCAGTTTGGTACTGCTTTCCAGCGCGGTACCGTTGCAGCAGGTAAAGCCTGACATGTCGGCATTGCTGAATTGTTTGGTTACGCCCGGCCTTAACGACACGTGATAAGTGTTAGCCGGGCTATCCTCGGCTACCGAGGCTAAAATATGGTTATACAAGGCACGCTCATAATAATCCATCAGTTCGGCCTGCGGGTTGTACATAAATAAATCGCTGGTGAGCTTTAGCATGTTGTAAGTTCCGCAGGTTTCATTCTGCCCTCCGGCCGAAAATCCGTTTTGGTACAAGGTACCCGGCTGAATGATAAAGCACTCAGAATTGGCCGGATTACGTGCACCGGCAACACCGCCAATGCTATACATATAATCGCTTACGGCTTTGTGCCAAAAATTGTCGGCCACTTTATAGTATTCCGGGTTGTTGGATGCCCGGTAAGTTTCGATACTGCCAATAATTTGCGGAATGTGCTGATTGGCGTGCAAGCCCCTGAAGTTATCCAGGTTTTTAGCCAAACCGTTGGAGTGCTCTTTATCGCCAAAAAACACCCGGATGTTATCAAACAGTTGTGCGGTTTTCAGGTGTTCAGGGTTATTGGTTACCCGATATAAGCGGGCCATTACTTCGTTCATGCCGCCAAATTCACCGGCGATGTAGGTGTTCCACATCTTAATGAGCGTGTCTTGCGGCAGCTTGCTCAGGCGGGCATACACCCAGTCGCCCATGCCGGTAGCTAAGTTGAGCGCCTTTTTGTTACCGGTTACCTCGTACACATCCAGCAAGCCGGCTAAAATTTTATGCAGGGTGTAGTAAGGCGCCCAAATCCGGTCGTTCTGGCCACCGTATTTAGCGCCATGCTCCAGCATAATAAACTGGTCGGGCGGATAGGCGCTGATAAAGCCCTTGCCCCAGTTCCAGTAATCGGTACGCAAGCCCTTGTCGCTTAAATCAGAATCATAAACCGATTTGCCCGGCCCAACAGGTACTTTAGTAGGGTCGGCTACGTATGGGCCGCCTGCCTGTTTAGGTTTACCCGACATTTGCGATAAATCATACAGCGTATTCACCATATAATTCATCTTTTGAGCAAACTTTGCCTGTAAAGCCTTATCATATCCGGTACCGGCATACGCCTGTGCAATAGCGGATAAATAATGCCCGGTAGCATGGCCGCGCAGCTTAGTATCCTGGCTATCCCATACGCCTAAAGGCTTGGCGCCGGCCGGCTGCTTTTGTCCGAAAGTTTCGCGAAACATATACAGGAAAGAGTTAGGGTCGGTTTCGGCCAGTGTTTTAACAAACTTATCGCGGTTTTCGATAAACCGGGTATTATGCCCGGCAGCATCGGTATGCAACGCTACCTGGTCCAGCCTAAAAGTTTCAAGTTTCATGCCGGGCGTAGTGCTTTTTCCAGCCTCAGTTATAATAACGGTAGCTTTGGGCTGCAATGCCGTGCCTGGTACGCGACCGGTTACCGTGTACTGGCCGGGCTGTGCAACGACGCTGTTGCTGGTGGGATTTGGCCATACCACCCGCACTTTGGGCCCGTTAACACCGTTTTGGTAAGTGCCCTGTACATACTC
The DNA here is from genome assembly GCA_913777515.1 of uncultured Mucilaginibacter sp. Lineage (GTDB taxonomy): Bacteria > Bacteroidota > Bacteroidia > Sphingobacteriales > Sphingobacteriaceae > Mucilaginibacter. Next base: position 7,630 of record CAJYSL010000228.1, on the reverse strand, counting down.
GGGTAGGCGTGGTAAGCTGCCCGCTTCGGTTTGTACGGTTACATCAGCCACCTTGGTAAGGTAGGCATTGTACAGTTGCGGGTCGGTTGCCGGGAAACGCTCCAAATCATCTTCGGTTTTGGGCGAAGTATTAACCGCTACCTGGTTATTGCCCGTAGCATGGTTGTATATACCAGCCACCTGATTGCTGTTGAGCGGAACACGGTAAATGCGAAAATCGTGCAGCAAAGCGTTGAGATAACCGCCATCAGCCGTCAAAGATTTGCCGATGTAAAGCTGCTTTTTGGCAGAAGGTTTACCAAAAACCGCCGCCAGTTCTTTAGGTGTACCTTTAGTTTGCCCGGCCTGCTTACCGTTAATGTAAGTAGTAATAGTGCCCGAAGGTATATCAGCCACAACAGTCAAATATGTCCATTGATTAAGGGCGACAGGCGGCGTTGCCATTGCCGATTTATTGCCATTTTTTGCGGTGAGCATTGCTGCATCAAATCCCGGTTTTGCGGACGTACCGGCAGGCAGCGCAAAAAAGCGGCGACCGGCGTCCTGACCAAAATCAAACCAGTACTGCCCCGGCTGGTTCGAGCGCAGGTTAATCCAACCCGAAACACTGATGGACTCCAAATCGGTTAAAGCCTCGCCCGGCAGCGTAATAAAGGCGTTGGTGCCAGTTAAAGATAGCACCTTGCCGAAGCGGTCGTCGGCCACAAAGCCGGCATCGCCTTGGAGTTTACCGTGCAGCGTGTTGCGCGACCAGTCTTTCGCGTCGCCGTTAAAAACATAGCGCGCTACCATGTCGGTTTCGCCTATGCCATCCAGTATCTGGTCGCCGTTTTGAGCGTGTGCGCTTTTGGCTAGGGGCAGTGCAATTATTACGCACAACAGTAACCTAAAAATAGCCTTGTTTACTTTCATATTGTCGTTATCTGTAAAACCTATTTGGTTTGATTTTTATTATTAGCCGGGTTTGTTTTTTGCAACTGCTGCTGTATTTCGCCCTCACTCAGGGCATAATCATACATTTTAAGCGAAGCCAGGTAGCCGGTGTAATTTTCGCCGGCATCTGACGCGCCTATGATAAATTTGGCATCTTTAATGGCTGATGATAGTGTCATCATTTGCGAGTTATCAACCACGCCGTCTACATAAATTTTCTCCACCATGCCATCAAACTTTAATACCAGATGGTGCCACTGATTTGCGGTGGGCAGATGTTTAAAGGGCATGTCAAAATGGTAATCTAAATGCGCGGCGGCTCCAAAAGGGGCGCTGTTAAAAAACATAGCATTATAAGAGTTGGCCAGTCGCATCACCTCGCGGTTGCACCACGACATCAGGCACTCGCCTTCTTTACCAATCTCCGGGTTTTTAACCCACGCAGCTACCGTGTACGAGCCATTCCAGGCCAGCCTTTGCGGCACGGGCTGGTCCGACTCCAAGTGCCCTTTCATAAATTTAAAGGCTTTTACGCCCGTTCCGTCATCTTCAACAGATACCTCTCCTACTCTTTTGATGGAGCCGCCCAAAGTACCTTGGTTAGGTAATGCCGTAAACGGAGAACCCTTAGGCAGGCTGGAAGCATCTACGTTCAACAGCATTTGGTGCTTGCTGCTCTCGGCGGGGGCAGTAATTATGCTTTTGTTTTTGATGGGTAGCGGCGTGTCAAACTGCGAATCATATACTTTCATATTCCAAACCGCAGCATACAGGCCCTGCTTTTGGGTGCCGGTTACGGTTAGTTTGATGTACCGGGCTTGCACCTGTTTGTCATCAATCATGGGGCTGCCCGGCGTGTGGTTGGCCGAGCGGTCGGCAAACACCTTCCAATTTTTGCCGTCTGCCGAGTAGCGCAGCACATATTGGTAATAAAACGTCGGGAACTCAAACTGGGTAATCACCCGTTTGATGGATTGTACATTGCCTAAGTCAATCGTTAAATCCTGAGGTAAGCGGTTGCTACCTGCTTTCCATAAAGTAGCGTTGTTATCATCCGTTGCCAGCGATGCATCATAATTATAATTGCCGCCCCGCATTTGCAGCGTGTAGCTGGATGAAGCCTTGGCCGCTTTACCCAAAGCCAGGTTAACCGGTGCTTGTTGTTTGGACGGATTGATATAACCTGTATTTTGCGGCACAACGGCTTTCAGCGTCGAGTCGTTCTCAAATATCAGTCGGTCTACACACACCTGCCTTGACAAGCCTCCCCGGGTCATGGGGTAATCATGCTTGTGGTAAACAATGTAATAATCGTTACCATCCTGCAATACGGAGTGGTGGCCAGGGCCATGAACTGTTTTATCAGGATTAGTGCTTAATACCGGGTTATTTGCACCCGGCTTAAACGGCCCGTAAGGGTTATCGGCATAAGCATACCGAACATTATAAGTTTCATCATGGCAGGATGCACCCGAATACATCAGGATGTATTTGTTGCCTTTTTTGAGCATATAGGGTGCCTCGAACGGGCCGGGCGTTTGCACCAGCGGAATATTTTTAGACTCCTGCATGCTGCTCATGGTTTGGGTATTAAGCTGCCCCACCGCATAACCCCCATTATAATGTACCCAGGTGCCCCAGTAACCGTAAATAGTTTGGTCGGTATCAGTAAAAAACTGCGCATCCAGCGAGGGGAAGCCCTCGCGCGGGTAATTGTGCGGAATAACGGGCTTATCGGCAGGACTCAGCTTTTTCCAGGGGCCAACGGGCGTATCAGACACGTAACCGTAAATATTACAGGCCATTTCGCAGTTGCCGAAATATAAATAGTAACGCCCGTTTTGTTTGATGATGTCGGGCGCCCAGAAATTTACCAGCGGCACCTCGGTAAACGAGGGCACGTCCATTGTATAGTTATACCAGTTTACAAAATCTTTGCTATACCAAACGGTGGGTGCGCCCGAGGCCAGCATAATATTATCGGTAGTGGCGTAGATGTAATAAATATCGCCAAATTTTTTGATGGTGGGGTCGGCAAAGTAGCCGGGCAACAGCGGGTTGAGCCTGGTTTTGGGCACCGGAGCGCTTATACCTGTTGTTTGCGACTGCGCGATGCTGTTAGTGCCAACAAAACTTAAAGCCAGCGCCAATGCTGTCGTCAGTTTGGCTATCATCCTGAATTTTTTACCCATGTTTTTTTTGCCCAACCCTGATGACCACCCCTTTTTCATCTGAAAAAAATAACGCGTCGTATAAAGTGACGGTTGATTATCAATACAGTATGTTACACTGCATTTTCAGGAAAGAAAACTGGATTGGTCGTTCTTTCAAAATAAGCATTATTTTAAAGACAGGTTACCTTAAAAATTAACCGTCATTAACTTTATTTTAACCTTGCAGATTTACAGGGCAGTGCGCAAAGTTTAGCGCACAAAAAAGCCAGCCCGTGCTGGTTCGGACTGGCGTAGATAATTTGGAACAAGCGAGGTAAAGAGGACCTATTTTACGGTTTGCGCATAAATATATTCGAGCTTGTACTCGCCTAATTTGCTATCATAATCGGCTAACTGCTTATCCGACTTAAAAAAACCTTCAACAGCGTATAAAAACTGGGTATCGTTTTTAAAGCTTGTTTCCAGATTATACATGGTAAGCGGCCTTAGCGCCGTGTCGGGCTTTTGACTGAAGTAAAAGTTTTCAACCCGTTTAACGCCCCGGGTGCCCGGCTCTACCTGGTAAGCCGAGTATAGGTAAATACCTTTTTCGGCAACCATTTTGTACGCTGTATTTTTAAAATAGCGATAGTCAGTTCCGTTTTGCCGGTACCCAAAAATCTGGTCTTTTTTTAGTACCACGGGAGTTCCATTCTGATTAACCCTGATGGTAGACCAGTTGAATAAACCGTCGAACCGGACGTGCCGGGCCTCCGCTTCGACAGTGTAACTCAATTTATGATTAGTAAAATCTTCGGCCGACAAATAAATACCCGATGCTGATTGTGCTTTAGCGTGGTTGTTGATGAGCATACCTGCCATCAACAGTGCAACACTGTAAAAAAAGCTGGCTGATTTTTTCATGATATTTTAAGAAAATTGGGTGATTAAAAACGTGCGATGATGGCCATGATAAACCTGTTTTCTGATTTTACAAGGTCTGGCGTAAAAGATGGGTCGGATGGGATATAAGAGTTAGGGTTGAACGAGGTTGCCGGATTAGCCTGGTAACCGGTTGGACTGGTAACCCCGCCATGTCCGTTAAAGTATGGCACGTTCATAAAACGGTGTACCAGCTCAAAACGCACCGTTAACATTTGATTGGGATTATAGTCGATACAAGACGAAGCATCCCAGCCCGACATTTTAGAACCCGGAACCGAAGCTGCCAAAAACTGGTCGGTACCCTGGCCCGGAGGCACCAATGCCAGGTAACGGCTCGGGTTGCTTACAAAGCCACCGCCTAACGTCCAGCCCCATTTCATCTCGCGGCCAAACCATAAGCGGTTATAAGCCATAGCGCTAATAAAGTTAGAGGCATTTTTACCAAAGGCAGAGTACACTATCCCGCCAGGTGCATTACCGCTTTGGAAACCGAAATCGGCAGTAAGGGTAAAGGCTGCACGCTTGATGCCTGACGTATTTTTATTACTGGCATCAAAGTATAAATGCTGAATAGAGTTATCGGTATGGTACCGTTTTACTCCCGGTGCGCCGGCTACGTCGGTACCAAAATAGTTGTTGCTGATAAATGATAACCTTGGGTTTGGCCTGGTATTAAATGAAAAGCCTAAGCCCGGCATTTTGTTGAACATGCCGTAAGACTGCCATCCGTTAATAATCCACAACTCCACTTTAGTGGTTACCGACGGGAACGTTTGGATACGGATACCGTTAAAAAACCAGGGGGTATTATCGGAGGTATAAGAAGGCTGATAACTCCAGTTTTCGAAGTTATTGTAAGAGTACATGCCGATGTACGACATAAAGATACCCATATCCACGTTGATGCCGTGCCAGGCGTTAAAGTGGTAACCGCCGTAAGCCTCGCTCAAATAACGGTAAGCATCGGGCAAATCATACTGGCCGCGATAGCCGCTATAGTCATTACGCGGCACTACGGTAGCGCGTGTACCAAACTGGGTCATGATGCGGCCACGCACGTTATCGTAATGAAAATCGCCGCCGATGCCGACAAATGATACCTCGGCCTCGTTGTTGCGGGCCAGGGCGGTGGAGCCGGTTACCGTGTTGTCGATAGGGTTATGGTTAGAACGGGTGTAGTTCACGTCGAAGGTAAAATCGCCGGTGAAGTATTTATTGTCTATCAATTTCGACTTCTGGCGGTTTTGCCCGTTAATCCACGAAAAATCGGCATAGTTGAGCGGTTCGGCATCCTTTGGAATTTCAAACTTCTTTTTGGTCGAATCTTTCAGATTGGATTCGGGTTCGGCAGCGGTTTGGGCCATCCCTTGCATGGCAGCAAGCGTAAGTGAGAGGGTTAGTGCAGTAAAGATTTTTTTCATGTTCGTTTTTTTAGTCTGTTGCTTAGCGACAGCTCAATAGTTTGATTTGCCCTATACCACACGAATGCCAAAATTGAGAAAGAACACAAACAATTAATTTACAATACTTTACATAGACAATCCTTTTACTCGAGAGTCGTTATTTTATTAGAATAAGAAAAATGCTTGTCAGATTGAGAATTTCAGATGTGGTATTCTTCCATTTTGCGATAGAGCGTTGACAGGCTGATGCCGAGCAACTGGGCCGCCTCCCTTTTGTTGCCATTGGTTTGATGCAAGGCCCGGCGTATATGGCGCGTTTCAAGCTCGTTTAAATCAAAAGAATCATCTTGCCCGGTAACGTTATCCTCAAAAAAATCAGCCGGAAGCGACGCTACGGTCAGGTCTTCGCCGTGACTGGTAATCAGCAGGCGCTCCATCAGGTTGCGCAGCTCGCGTATGTTGCCGGGCCAGGGGTACTCGTTTAAACACTTTAACAAGCCTGGACTGATGCGCGGCACCGGTTTGTTAAATACCTTGGCATAGGTCGCTGAATAAAACTCAGCCAATGCGCCGATATCGTCGCCCCGATGCCGCAAAGGCGGTAGCGGTATGGCATAAACCGCAAGCCGGTAATACAAATCGAGCCTGAATTTACCGCTCAGCGCTTCGCTCTTAAGCTTGCGGTTGGTAGCGGCGATAATGCGCGTATTTACCTTGGTAGTCCGCGCTTCCCCTACCCGGTTAAAAACGCCGTTTTCGAGCACGCGTAATAGCTGCGCCTGTAGTTCCAGGTTCATTTCGCCAATCTCGTCCAGAAAAAGCGTGCCGCCGTCGGCTTCTTCAAAAAGGCCTTTTTTATCTTTTAATGCACCGGTAAACGACCCGGCCACGTGGCCAAAAAGTTCGCTTTTTAATAAATCGCCGGAGAACGAACTGCAGTTAACCGCTACAAAAGGCTTATCATACCGTGCACTGGCCTTGTGCAACGCCTGCGCAAAAACCTCTTTGCCGGTACCGGTTTCGCCCAGCAGCAATACTGTGGTTTCGGTATTGGCCACCTGTTGCGCCATGGCTACTGCGGCCTGTGTAGCCGGCGAGTTGCCCACAATGTAATCAAAGCTATACTCTTGCGGGGTTTGCTTTTTTAAGGGTTTTGCCGGTATGTCCAGCCGGGCTTTTTCGGCTGCACTTTTTACAATGGGCACAATGCGGGCATTGTCATCGCCTTTCATAATGTAATCAAAAGCGCCGTTTTTAACCGCCTTTACACAATCTTTAATAGAACCAAAGGCGGTAAGCACCACTACCTCTACCCTTTCAAACTGGTCTTTAATCTTTTTAACCAGTTCTACCCCGTTGGCGTCAGGTAGTTTTACATCGCTAATGACTACGGCTACCTTGTTCTCAGCCAGCAGTTTTAAACCGGCAGCTGCATTGGGCGCCTTCAGTACGTTAAAACCTTCGTTTTCTATAATTCTGGAAAGCAAATCTCTGAATTTGCCTTCATCTTCAATAATCAGTATAATTTCTGCCATAAGTTGCGCATCGCGCGATACTAAAAACATGCCTGTTTTTTCCGGCAGTGGTAAATCCGGCTTCTACGCGCAACAGAGCAGTTTTTAGCGGTCACCGGTTGCACGTTCACCTTTTCATTTTGGGAAAACGCTTTTTCAAAATGGAAAACTTAGTGTGCAGCATGCGTACGGCTAATTCAGAAAAAGTACCAGTCAGGACGCGTTAAAGGCACTATTTTACCGGACGGCAGCGCACAAAAAGGTTATGGCATTTGCCTTGCAAAGCGGGCAACAACATTGCATGCCCGTTTAATGACCATTAAAAATATACTCCGCATAGGCTTTGGCATTTTGTTCGTCCTCACCTCACTTATCTCGACGGTGGCCATCATCAACCTGTACAAAATAGCCGAAGACGATAAAGCCATTCTGCGTGATAATTACGAATCGCTCATCTTTATTAAAAACATCAACGAGGCGTTAGACCTGCCCGACATCCCACATGATGTACAGCAGGAAATCATCCAGCAAAACATTACCAACGAAGAAAAAAACATTACAGAGCCCCATGAGCAGGAATATACCGACTCGCTGTTTGCCAATTTTATAAAATTTAAAAAATACGGTAACGACCCGCTAAAAAGGGCGGTTTACCGGGCCGGGATGAAAGAAGCGGTATACC
>CAJYSL010000227.1 GCA_913777515.1 uncultured Mucilaginibacter sp. | reverse complement strand
GCGGATTAATTAACCATGGCTGGACCTATATCAATGTTGACGATTTCTGGCAAAATCACCGCGACTCAAAAGACCCAAGCTTACGCGGTAAGTTCAGGGACGAGGCCGGTAACATTATACCCAATGTTAGGTTCGGCAACATGAAAGCGCTTGCCGATAGCATACATCGCTTAGGTTTAAAAGTGGGTTTATATTCGAGTCCCGGTCCATGGACCTGCGGCGGATGTGCAGGTAGTTATGGTTACGAAAAACAGGATGCACAAAAATACGGTGAGTGGGGATTTGACTATTTAAAATACGATTGGTGTAGCTATGGTAACGTGATAGACGGCCTGCCGGATAATGACCCCAATAAAGTAAGCTCCTTATCTTACAAAGGCGGCAACCAGTTGGCTACTGCTATTAAGCCCTTTGATTTAATGGGTAAATATTTGTCGCAACAGCCGCGTGATATAGTGTTTAGCTTATGCCAGTACGGTATGTCGGATGTATGGAAATGGGGAGGCTCTACCGGTGGTTCTTTATGGCGTACCACCAATGATATTACTGACACCTGGACAAGCGTAAAAAGTATAGCCTTAGCACAGGATAAATCAGCACCTTATGCCAAACCTGGCAACTGGAACGACCCTGATATGCTGGTGATTGGCACCGTGGGATGGGGTAACCCACATCCCAGCAAGCTTAAACCCGACGAGCAATACTTACATTTTAGCTTGTGGAGCCTTTTTGCCGCTCCGTTGCTGATTGGCTGCGACATGGAGAAGCTGGATGACTTTACTCTTAACCTGCTCACCAACGATGAAGTGATAGCCGTAAACCAAGACCCCTTAGGCAAGCAAGCTACCTGCGTGCAAACTATTGGCGAATTAAGGATATACACCAAGCAGCTTGAGGACGGTAGTAAAGCTGTTGGTTTCTGTAATTTTGGTATGCAGCCGGTTAAGCTTTCTTACAGCGATTTTAAACAGTTAGGCCTCTCGGGCAAGCAAAACGTTCGTGATTTATGGCGCCAAAAAAATGTAGCTGCTTTAACTGTTGATAAAGATAAATTATCTGTAAATGTACCAGCACATGGTGTATTACTTTATAAATTCAATAAAATTAAGGCATAGGCTCAATTATTTTTAATTTTTGTTTAAGTGGGGTTATTAATCTGAGATTAAGTTAATTGCGGGCTTTTTTCCAATAGCGCAGGTTGTCAAATTTTGATAAGATATATTCCGATTTTATCCAATTTATGTAAAACCTGCGCTTGTTAAAGTCAAATTTGTGTTTAACCATTAACTTTGCAACATCAATGCAATATTTTCAAGGTTACGCTGACAGATTTTTTGCTTTAACAATCAATGACTGAAAACTTAATTGCTGACAAGCCTCACTTAAGATTAAGGGCGTTCCGTGCAATAGATGAACCTGATACCTGCGGCCTTTTTATTGAAGGTCATACCAACGTATTGGCCAGCATAGGCATCAAAAAGGTAACATCCTCTAAAAATGAGTGGCAATATAATCCTGCCGCATTTGTAATTGTTGTTGAATCGCTCGATGGTAAAAAAGTACATGGCGGTGCCCGTGTGCATGTGGCCGGCGGCAGTCAGCCCCTGCCTATTGAGGAAGCTACCGGCGCCATGGATACCAACATCTATGATTTGGTTTGGAAAAAGGCTCAAACCGGTACCGGCGAAGTTTGCGGTTTATGGAACTCTCCAGATTTGGCCGGTTACGGCATCGGCAGCCCTTTGCTTATCCGCGCTGGTATAGCTATCTGCAGCCAGATAGGTCTGCAATCATTATTTGCCTTATGCGCTCCGTACACCGTTAAGCCGGTAGTTAATGCCGGTATGGTGTTGATAGAAAATATTGGTAACAACGGTACATTTTATTATCCTAAACTGGATTTAATTGCTACCTGCATGATTTTGGAAAATCTTTACGATTTGCATTTAGCTAAAGAGGAAGATAAAGCTGCAATTTACCAGATGCGCGATTTGGATAAAGACTCAAGAATTAACAAGCTGAAAGACAAAGAAATCCTGATTGACCTTCAGCTCAGAATCCCGAATATCGAAAAGTGGAGTTTGGCAGACACTATTGCCCGGGCCAATAAAAATCACCTGGAGGGTAGCGTAGATATCAATAAGTTAAGCATTTTTTAAAACAATTAACCGGGCTTACCAAACCTGCCTTCCTATTTTTCGTATAAGTAAATTTATACACATATATGAAGGATTTGAAATCTTACTTAGCCGGTGACACCCATTCGCCGGAGTTATATAAGCCAACTATATTTCGGGTTACTGACTTGCAAGACAAGCAGGCACTTGAGGAACTAATTAAAAACGGACAGGTTTCTTTTGTGCAAAACGAAATGTATGGGCAACTGCAGGAGCTTATCAAAAGCAAAAACCCTTCTGTAAAAATAAAAGCAAATGAATATCCCGCACTTATCGATACCTTTTTGGCCGGGAGGGATATAGATGAGTACGGCGTTTGGGTGTATTATCCCTGGAGCAAACGCCTGGTACATCTGTTGGATGAGGAAGACTTTGTTGAGGTTAGAACTAACAGAAACCAGTACAAAATTACCCGCGAAGAACAACACGAACTCAAAAAGAAGAAAATAGGTATTATCGGTTTGTCAGTAGGGCAATCTATCGCCTTAACCATGGCCATGGAGCGTATTTTTGGCGAACTTAGGCTGGCCGATTTTGACACCGCAGAGTTAAGTAACCTGAATCGCATACGTACGGGGGTGCAAAATTTAGGTTTAAATAAAACCGTAATTGTTGCGCGCGAAATAGCCGAAATAGACCCGTTTTTAAAAGTAGACATCTTTAGTGATGGCCTCACTGAGGCCAATATGGACCAGTTTTTTACAGGAAACGGGAAGCTGGACCTGCTGGTAGAGGTTTGTGACGGTCTGGATATTAAGATTTTAAGCCGTTACAAAGCTCGCGAATTGCAAATACCGGTGATTATGGATACCAATGATAAGGGCATGCTTGATGTAGAGCGCTTTGATTTGGAACCTAATCGCGATATTTTGCATGGTTTAGCCAACGGACTCGACCCGCAAAACATCAAGGGACTATCTAACGAAGACAAAATTCCTTACATCCTGAGGATGATTGGGGCCGAAACTATCTCGACCCGTCTAAAAGCGTCGATGCTCGAAGTAGAGCAATCTATCAACACCTGGCCGCAGCTGGCCTCGTCGGTTACTTTGGGCGGTGCTTTAACTACCGATGTGAGCCGCCGCTTGCTGCTCAACCAGTTCCATGCTTCCGGACGATATTACGTAGACATGGAAGACCTGATTAAAGATGAGACGGAACATCAGCAAGAAAATTTACCAACAATTGCTAATCCTCATACGGCACTAACTAAAGAAGATATGGTAAGCATCGCTTCCGGGTTTTTAGCAGGCGGGTTTTCGGCTGATTATCAGCCAACGATAGATGAACTTGATAAATTGATTGAAGCGGCCATTGCGGCACCGTCGGCAGGTAACAACCAACCCTGGAAATGGTATTTTAGTAATGGTATTCTGTTCTTGTTCCATGATAAAGTAAGGTCATGGTCTTGGGGTGATTACTATGAGATGGGGGCGCACCTGTCTTTAGGAACAGCTATCGAAAATATTCACTTGGAAGCCGGAGCACTTGGTTTGCAAGACCAGGTAAAGCTGTTTCCGGTAAGTAATACTCCGGAGTTGATTGCGGTCATTAATTTTAACAAAGCAGATCAGGCAAGCGCTACGGACTTGAAGCTGGCCCAGGGCATATTTACCCGTGCTACCAATCGTAAAAACAGCGAGCGCACTCGTTTGAATGGCACCTTTTTTAATCAGTTGCAGGATGTTATTCGCGATAATGGCGTAGAGATGTTTCATGTGGAAGAGGACGACGATATGCACGAACTGTCGGATATTATTGCAGAAACCGATAAGGTGCGTTTGTTAAACAAACTCGGTCACGAAGAATTTTACCACGAAATCAGGTGGAACAAAGAGGATGCGCTTAAAACCAAAGATGGCGTAGAACTGGCCTCTGTTGACATCAGCCAGGGCGAGATAGCCGGGTTTAAAGTTGCCGGCGACTGGAAAGCCGTAGAACTGCTATCTAAATGGAATAAGGGTAATGCTTTTAAAAAGATGTCGGTTAAATCGGTAAAAAGCGCTTCTGCCATTATTTTATTCACCGTTCCTGAATTTTCGCATACCCAATTACTCAACGCCGGCAGGGCAGTACAAAGGGCCTGGATTACTGCTAATCAATACCGCGTAGCCGTACACCCAATGCTGTCGCCTGCATTCTTTTTTAACCGGCTGATTCATGGCGGTGGTGCCGAATTGTCAGCACAAACTGCGCAAGATTTAACAGTTTTGAGGCAGCGTTTCTTCAACGTATTTAAAATGGGTGCAAGCGCCGAGCAGCGGTACGAGGTGTTTTTAATGAAGGTATCGGTTGCCGGTGATGTTGAAGTTGCCCGGTCGCTCAGAAAAGATAAAAGCGAACTTTTCTTCACGGGTCAGCACTAAGAGCACATTCAATTCAGGCACTCAATCAATCTGTTTTATGGTAAAGGTTACAAGCCAGGCACATGTATAAATTAAAACTCCTTATTTTACTGTTTTTTGTCAGCGGTTATTTACAGCACGCGTCTGGTCAGCAATTGGTCGACTTTAAGGGCGATTTTCAACCCTTGGGAAACAAAATAGAAATATTAAGCGATACCAACTCCAGCCTTTCGTTAAACCAAGCCATGCAATCCGGCCGGTTTAAAAAGTCAGTAAGCGAATACCCTAATCTGGGTATTTCGCCTTATTCTTACTGGATAAAATTTACCGTTCGCAATAACTCATCGCACAACGACTTAGGGATACAGCTGGCACAGCCTACCATAGATAACGTAGACTTTTATCAGGTAGATGGCGGAAAAGTGACATTGGCTAATTCGAGCGGTCAAAGCAAGCCTTTTAACGCCAGGCTTATCCGGCATCAAAACTATGTGTACCCCGTAAACGTGTCACGTGGTCAGAGCAGTACGTTTTATCTTCATATTAAAAGCTATAAACAGTTAGTGCTGCCTTTATACCTGGGTACTTTAGAAGATGTAATTGTCAATACCGCAAACTCAGACCTCTTGTTTGGCGTTTACGCCGGTATCATCCTGGTAATGCTGCTTTATAACTTGTTTGTCTACATAACGGTTAAAGATATAAACTACCTGTATTATGTACTGTACCTTTTTGTAGTTTTGTTAACACAGGCCTGCCTGGAAGGATATATATTCAGGTTTGTATTAGCTGATAAGCCGGTAACAGCTAATTTAAGTATCTACGTTTCGTCGGCACTCATTGGGATATCTGCTATCGAGTTTGCTAAAAAGTTTCTGTCGTCTAAATTTTATGCGCCGGGCCTGCACAAGTTATCTTACTTGTTCTTCCTGGTTTACGCAATTGAAATTATTCTGGCATTTACTGGGCGCTTTAATGCCAGTTATACCATAGTGCTGGTGGCAGCTATGCTGAGCGCCATTTATGTAGTAATTATGGCCGTGGTGATAGCTATCAGGGGATACAGGGCAGCCAAGTTTTTCCTGATTGCATGGTCGGTGTTTATCGTTTGCGTAGTAATATATGTGCTCAAGGATTTAAATATCCTGTTCCCTTACAACAAGCTTACCAGTTCCGTTTTGTTAATAGGTTCGGCTTTCGAGGCGGTGCTACTGTCTTTCGCATTGGCTGATAAAATCAACATCTTTAAAGCCGAAAAGGAAAAATCGCAGGAAGAGGCGTTGAAGGCTTTGAAAGAGAATGAGCGCATCATCAGTGAACAGAATACAATCCTTGAGGCTAAAGTAATTGAGCGTACTACAGAGTTAAATCAATCTAACCTGGAGTTGAGCAAAACACTGGATAACCTCAAGCAAGCGCAGGGGCAATTGGTAGAATCTGAAAAAATGGCTTCGCTCGGTCAGTTAACGGCTGGTATTGCGCACGAGATTAATAATCCGATTAACTTTGTAACGGCCAACATCAAACCTTTGAGCCGCGACATTGATATGGTGTTTGAGGCCATGGAGGCTATTGAGCAGGTGGGCCTTTCGGATGCGGGAAAAGAGGACAAGCAAAAGAAAATCAGCGATTATAAAGAAGAACGGGATTTTGACTACCTGGTGGTAGAAATCAAGCACCTGCTCAAAGGCATAAAAGAAGGTGCCAACAGGACTGCCGAGATTGTAAAAGGCTTGCGTATATTTTCGCGTCTTGACCAGGACGACTTGATTAAGGCTGATATTAATGAAGGTTTAGAGTCGACCTTAATTATTGCCAATAATCTGCTGCACGATATCAAGGTTACCAAAGAATATGGTAATTTGCCGAAAATAGAGTGTTATGCAGGTAAATTAAATCAGGTTTTTCTAAATTTAATTTCAAATGCAAGTCATGCTATCCGGCAAAGGTTTGGCGAGGGTAAAGGCGGCGAGTTGCTCATCAAAACCACATGCCACGACGAGCATATGTATATTACGATTAAGGATAATGGTATAGGTATGGATGAGAAAACACAAAAGAAGGTTTTTGAACCGTTTTTTACAACCAAAGATGTAGGGCAGGGTACAGGCTTAGGCATGTCAATTGCTTATAATACCATCAAGAAGCACAGTGGGCAGTTTCAGTTACAAAGCGCACCCAACGAGGGTGCAGAATTTACCATTGTGCTACCGTTAACTTTTAAAAAAGAAAACCAAAAAGAACACAATAGCATTACCGCATAACCTGGCCTGTTACTCCTGAGTAAACCGTATATTAAAAGCTTAAGTTTTGGCTAATACCACCGAAAAAATCAAAATCTTGTACGTTGATGACGAGCAAGATAACCTGTTTGGATTTAAAGCAACCCTGCGTTTTCATTACCAGGTTTTTACGGCCATTGATGTAACACAGGCCATAGCGCATTTGGAAGCCAATCCCGACATCCGCATTGTTTTTAGCGACCAGCGGATGCCGGAGCAAACGGGTATTGATTTTTTTGAGGCCATACGTATCAGTCACCCGATGCCGGTTCGAATTTTGATTACTGCTTACACGGATGTAGAGTCGGTAATTGATGCGATTAACAAGGGTAATATTTTTAGGTACATTAAAAAGCCCTGGGAAGAGTCTGACCTTTTTTCAGCCATCGAAGAAGCTAATAAATTTTATGTAACCAACTCGCTGCTTACCGTTAAACACGAAGAGTTGCAAAAAGCCTATAACGAGCTTAACAAATTTACTTATAGTATTACGCACGACATCAGGGGGCCGATCTCCGGGTTGATGGGGGCTATTGATGTAGCCAGGGACATTTCAGATATCAATGAGGTTAAGGAAATGCTTTTTCTGATGGAGAAATCGTTGAAAAAGCTGGATATGTACGTCATCAATATGAACGACTATTACTCTTTGCAACGGGGCGAACTGGTGATAGCAGAGATTGATTTCAACGAAATATTTGAAGAATGCCTGTCGTTGTTTGAGGTAATTGCCAAAGTAAACACGGTGACTTTCAAAATGAATGTTACGCAAAACGAGATATTCAGGAGCGATAAAGTGCTGATAAAAATGATTATTCACAATCTTTTATCCAACGCATTTAAATACCAGGACGAGTCTAAAACAGAAAAAGCCGTAGAAGCCAACGTAGAAATTAATAATGGCTCGGCTACAA
>CAJYSL010000226.1 GCA_913777515.1 uncultured Mucilaginibacter sp. | reverse complement strand
ATCGCTAAAAATATCACCGGTCAAAACCTGGAGGAGTTTTTTAATAAAACCTTTGCTCAACTTTAAGCAAATATTAAGCTTTAACAATTTATTAACAATGGTTTAACCATTTTCTTTTGTATTGCCTGTACATTTGTTTCAAAATTCGACCTGATGAGCACTACTGCAAAACAAAAGATACTTATTGTTGATGACGAGCCGGATATTTTAGAGCTTATCGAATACAATTTAAAAAAAGAGGGCTACCAGGTTTATTTAGCCCACAACGGCCAGGAAGCTGTAGCCGAAGCAAAAAAGGTATTGCCTGATTTGATTGTACTGGACATCATGATGCCTAAGATGGATGGCATTGAAGCTTGCCGCATTATGCGTACCATGCCCGAGTTTAAAAACACCTTTATGGTATTTTTAACTGCCCGCAGTGAGGAGTACTCAGAAATTGCCGGTTTTAACGTAGGTGCTGATGATTACATTGCCAAACCTATTAAACCCCGTGCATTGGTTAGCCGCATAAACGCTATTTTACGCCGCAATGCCGGTCCGGACGAGGTGTCTGACAATAAACTGGAGGTAGGCGATTTAGTGATTGACCGCGAAAGCTATCTGGTTTACCAAAACGGTGTTAAGGTAGTGCTGGCCAAAAAAGAGTTTGAGCTTTTATATCTGTTAGCCTCTAAACCCGGAAAGGTTTACACCCGCGACGTTATCCTGAAAAATATTTGGGAAGACTCGGTGGTAGTAACCAACCGTACCATCGATGTTCACATCCGCAAACTGCGCGAAAAGCTGGGCGAAAACTACGTATCAACAGTTAAAGGTGTAGGTTATAAATTTGAATATGCATAATTAATACATACTCGTTAATTAAAATTTTTGAAGCTTCTCTGTTAAACAGGGGAGCTTTTTTTGTTTACAACGCACTTTACTACCTGTTATGTAAGCTAAATCCCGATTAGTGCGTCAAATCCTGTACACACAAAAGCTCTTTTAAGCATCTGGTGCGATGATGAGCCGTTTCTGAATAAATACACGGTTTCGAAATGCCCGTTTGAGCAAATTTTATCCACATCGTGGCATTGTTACCGGGCAGGCTTTTAAGTTTTCAATAAAAATAAGTAGGTTTGGAGGTGAACATGATTAAATCTTTACAACTGAACTAAAAACATGAGTTTATTTATTAAAAAATCCATTCAGTCGTTGCTGGCAGCATCGGCCGAGTCGGATAAAAGTTTGAAGCGTACGCTCGGGCCTACCGCGTTGATAGCCCTGGGTATTGGTGCTATCATTGGTGCCGGTTTATTTGTGCGCACCGCAGCAGCGGCTGGCGGTAATGCTGGTCCGGCGGTTACTATTTCGTTCATCATTGCTGCCGTGGGTTGTGCGCTGGCCGGCTTGTGTTATGCCGAGTTTGCCAGTATGATACCTATTGCCGGTAGTGCTTACACCTACTCTTATGCCACCATGGGCGAGTTTATTGCCTGGATTATTGGCTGGGATTTGGTGCTCGAATACGCCTTAGGGGCTGCTACGGTTGCCATAGGTTGGTCGCAGTACCTGAACGATTTACTCATGACGTTCTTTAATACCTCCATACCTTACGAATGGAGTCACTCCCCTTTCCAGATTTCACCAACCGGTGTGCATGGTATTGTTAACATACCGGCCATCATCATTATTCTCCTGTTAACCATGCTGTTAATTCGCGGCACTGCCGAGTCGGCCGTGGTAAACAATATCATTGTGTTGGTTAAGGTAGCTATCGTTTTACTGATTATCGGTTTCGGCTGGCAGTTTATCAACCCTGCCAACCATACGCCTTATATGATTCCGGCTGATGCAGGAAGCGTTACCCTGAACACCGGCGTAGTGCATAATTATGCCGATGCGGCCAATCATGGTTGGTTTGGTGTTTTGCGTGGTGCAAGTATCGTGTTTTTTGCCTTTATTGGTTTTGATGCCGTATCAACTGCCGCTCAGGAAGCTAAGAATCCGCAAAAAGATATGCCGGTAGGTATTTTATTATCCTTGGTTATCTGTACTGCATTATACATTCTGTTCTCGCACGTTTTAACCGGTATAGCATCTTATAAAGAGTTTTTATCACAAGGTTCTGAGGCATCAGTTTCTTACGCCATCCGTCACCACATGCCTGGATATGAGTGGTTGGCTAAACTGGTAACTGTAGCCATTCTGGCTGGTTTTTCTTCCGTAATCCTTGTGATGCTAATGGGTCAGACCCGCGTATTCTATACCATGAGTACTGATGGTTTGGTACCTCCGGTGTTTTCAAAATTGCACCCTAAGTTCCGTACGCCTTACAAATCACAATGGTTATTTTTTGTGTTTGTGTCGTTGTTTGCCGGTTTTGTACCCGACAGCGTGGTGGGCGATATGGTGAGTATTGGTACTTTATTTGCCTTCGTACTGGTTTGCCTGGGTATATTCATCCTGCGTAAAACCGACCCTAACATTAACCGTCCATTCAAAACGCCTTTGTATCAAATTGTATGTCCACTGGGCGCTATCGTATGTTTATTTATGATTGCCAGCGAGGGTTGGGAAAACTGGGCACGTTTAATTGTTTGGTTAATTATCGGCTTTATCATTTACTTTGGTTACAGTGTAAAACACTCTAAAGTACGCCGTGGTGACGACAAAGCACCAATGGATCCGCCGAATCCAATGTACGTTGAATAACACTAATGTTACGCTATACACAAAAAGGTTCTGCCCCATAGGCAGAACCTTTTTGCTTTTTGTTCCTTTTGTTAACCGTACTGTTATAACAGCTGTTTGATGAAGGCCGACCGTAATTTGTGGATATTGGTACTGATATGCGTGATTAACTCGATGGGTTTCGGTATCATTGTACCTTTACTTTACGACTACGGCAAAAAGTTTGGCCTTACCGAACAAACGGTGGGTATACTTACGGCTTCGTTTTCGATAGCGCAGTTTTTTGCTACGCCGCTGTTAGGCTCGCTGTCCGACAAATGGGGGCGCAAACCTTTGCTGGCTATCAGCCTGGCAGGTACATGTTTATCGTTCTTGGTATTCGGACTGGCCCAAAATTTACTGATGCTGTTTGTCGCCCGAATACTGGATGGGGTTACAGGCGGTAATATTTCGGTAGCACAAGCCATGGTATCAGACACCTCATCGTCCGAAGATCGCGCCAAGAAGTTTGGTATACTCAGTTCGGCATTTGGTTTCGGCTTTGTTTTGGGTCCGGCCTTGGGCGGATTGCTAAGCAAACTGGGCCTGCAGGTTCCTTTCTTTTTTGCAGCAGGCATTGCACTCATCGGCACTATACTGGCTACTTTTGTACTTAAAGAAACCAAGCCCAAAGCTGACGGAGAGAAAGAACAATCCCAAAAGCAGCATAGCTTTAATTTTAAATCGCTGATAACGGCCTTAAAAATTCCGGTGGTAGGTACCGCCGTATTTACCGGCTTTTTGTTGACTATGGCTCAGTTTGTGATGATTATCGGTTTTCAAACGTTTTCGGTAGACCAGTTGAAGATTACCCCTACCAAAATTGGTTTGCTTTATGCCGGTTTTGGTATTACAGGCATTTTGATGCAACTGGCAGTACCACTCATTACCAAGCTTATATCGTCCAGGGCAGCTATACTGCTTATATCAACGGCAATATGCCTGGCGGCCATGATTTTTACCGGCTTTACTCAGGCCGTTTTTCCGTTTGCAGCCGGCTTATTTGTGTATGGCCTCTTTAACGGTTTACGTAACCCCATGCTTAACGCCATTATAGCCGACCGCAGTGATGAGCACACTCAGGGCGAGATTTTGGGCGTTAACCAATCTTATGCTTCTTTGGGGCAAACGCTGGGGCCGGTAGCCGCCGGTTTAATAACGGCAGTGTCCATACACGCCGTCTTCTTTTTGTCGGCATTCTTTATTTTGCTTGGGTTTTTGCTTACCTTTCGCCTAAAAGCCAAAGAAAAGCAATCCACCTAAGCTATGTTTAATACTTTTGACCCAAGGCAGGTTTTATCAGTAACGATGATATTATTTGCCATTATTGATATCATCGGCACCATACCAATCATCATCAGTTTGCGCCAGCGCGCCGGCCACATCGAGTCGGAAAAGGCTTCGCTTACGGTACTTGCTTTGATGATTGCTTTTTTATTTGTAGGCGAAGAATTACTTAAAATCATTGGTTTAGATATTGCCTCATTTGCTATTGCGGGTTCTTTGGTCATTTTCATCATCGCCATGGAAATGATATTGGGTATCTCGTTTTTTAAAGAAGACGAGCACGTGCCGGCTACTGTTTCTATCGTGCCTCTCGCATTTCCGCTCATTGCCGGTGCAGGTACCATGACCACTTTGCTTTCGCTAAAATCACAGTACGCTACAACCAACATCATTATCGGTATTACGCTAAACACCATCATTGTTTACGTTGTGCTCAAAAATGTAAGCTTGTTAGAGCGCATGTTGGGGAAAACAGGGTTAGGTGTTTTACGCAAGGCCTTTGGTGTAATTTTGCTGGCAATAGCTATTAAATTATTCAGAAGTAATAGCGGCCTTTAAGAAAGCGTTTTCATGAGTAACTACAATGAATCCATATTAAATTACTAACCAGCGAACTATTGTTTAGCCATCAACATACCCAAACAATAGTTTGCTCAAGACCTCGTTATAAATAAATCCTGCCGACAAGTAGTCTGCAGGATTTTGTATTTTTACGCCGTGCATACTTTTACCCAAAAGCTTCCTGTCATCATCGTATTTGCATTAATGTTTGCCGGCTGGGCTATCAGTTCGTGTAAAAAAGAGAATCAGAATACGCTTAACTCTTTTTTAACTGATAACGGGCCTTGGCAGTTGGCCTCATTACGGGTAGAAACATTACATAACGATACGTCCAAAAGGTTCGACACCTTAAATGTGAATTGCCAGCGCAAGCAATCTTTTATTTTTGATGCCGGTGGTACGTGTACGTACAGCTACTTTGATTGTTTAGACCAGGTGTCTCAAGGTACCTGGACGATGAATGCCGGTGATGTTGTTACGCTTTCGTCGAACATGATATGCAAAGACACTACCAAAGCTGGTACATCAACCCCTTTTGCACAATTACAAATCATCAACCTGGGCCGCAACTCGCTGGTTTTTCAGGACGTGAAAACAGATACTTTGCGCACATCGCCCAGGCTCGTGCTCAGGCGCCGGGTTACCCGCTACGGTTTTATACACTAAGCACTTATCGCCTACTTAAAATACTATATTTACACCAAAATTACTTGCCGCTTTGAAAACCAGGATAGCCATTTTAGCCTCAGGATCGGGATCTAACGCTCAAAAAATAATGGAGCATTTTAAAAATCATCCCGATAGCGAGGTAGTTTTGGTGCTCACCAATAACCCGCAGGCTTACGTACTGCAACGTGCCGATAACTTTGAAATTCCAACTCATGTCTTTTCGCGTCAGGAGTTTTTCCAGACGGATGAAGTGGTAAAGCTTTTGAAAAAGATGGAAGTGGATTTGATTGTACTGGCCGGTTTTTTATGGTTGGTGCCGGCATCATTGCTTAAGGCTTTCCCTAATCAAATTATCAATATTCACCCTTCCTTGTTGCCTAAATACGGTGGTAAAGGCATGTACGGCGACCATGTTCATCAAGCTGTTTTAGAAAACGGTGAAACCGAATCGGGCATCACCATTCATTTTGTAAACGAACATTTTGATGAAGGCGAAATGATTCACCAGGCTAAATTTAAGATTGAGCCAAACGACGATTTAAACACTATCAAACTCAAAGGCCAGCAGTTAGAGCATCAACATTTTCCGAAAGTGATTGAAGCCTTGGCAGCTAAAATGAAAAGCAATCTTAAAAACTAAGATATTCTGGCAAAACAACCTGCAAATACATGAATACATTTCTGCATATTTATGCAAAGATGTAAATACATAAACGGGCTATTACTTTGTCGTAATTTTATTTTTTAATAAAAATTTATCATCCGTAAAGCCTTCTGCATTACTGCTTAACAACTCATCAAAAATCACTACCTTTGCGGCTCAAAATAACACTATTACATGAGCCAGTCTGTTCAAATTAAAAACGCTTTAATTTCAGTTTACTACAAGGATCATTTAGAACCGGTAATTCAAGAATTAAACCGTTTAGGAGTAAAAATATATTCAACCGGCGGAACCGAAACATTTATACGCAGCTTAGGTGCTGAGGTAATTGCTGTTGAAGATTTAACCTCCTACCCTTCTATTTTGGGCGGACGTGTAAAAACCTTGCATCCCAAAGTATTTGGCGGCATACTTGCACGCCGCAATTTTGAATCGGATGAGCAGCAACTCGCTCAATACGAAATTCCGGAAATTGATTTGGTTATTGTTGACTTGTATCCGTTTGAAGAAACCGTACGTTCGGGTGCAGCACACGATGATGTGATTGAGAAAATTGACATTGGCGGTATATCCCTAATCCGCGCTGCAGCTAAAAACTTCAAGGATGTGGTTATCGTGGCTTCTAAAAACGATTACCAGCAACTGGGCGAAATCCTGAAAACACAGGATGGCGCTACCACGTTAGACCAACGCCGCCAGTTTGCACAAAAGGCGTTCAATATAACTTCGCATTACGATACATCGATATTTCAATACTTTAATTTAGACCAGGGCGAAGCCAACCCGGCACTGCCTGTATTTAAGCAAAGTATACAAACCAGCCAGACACTGCGTTACGGCGAAAACCCACACCAGCAAGGCACGTTTTACGGTAACCTGGAAGCCATGTTTACCAAACTGCATGGTAAAGAGCTATCGTACAACAACCTGGTAGATGTTGACGCCGCCGTTGCATTGATTGATGAGTTTACCGACCCTACTATCGCCATATTAAAACACACCAACGCCTGCGGCATTGCCACACGTTCTTTTATTAAAGAAGCGTGGATTGATGCCCTGGCTTGTGACCCCGTGTCGGCTTTTGGTGGTGTTATCATCGCTAACGACGAGATTAATGCAGAAACTGCGACCGAAATCAGCAAGATTTTCTTTGAAGTATTGATTGCCCCGGCTTACACGGACGAGGCGCTGCAAATACTAAAAGAGAAAAAGAACCGTATAATACTCATTCGCCAAACGGTTGAATTGGGTGTAAAGCAGTTTAAAACCTTGCTGAATGGCGTAATTGAGCAAGACAAAGACCTGGTGATTGAAGGCCCTGAGCAGATGACTACCGTTACCGAGCAGCAGCCGACCGCACAGGAACTTAAAGATTTATTTTTTGCCAATAAAGTGGTAAAACACACCAAATCAAACACCGTAGTGCTGGCTAAAAACAACCAGTTACTGGCCAGCGGTGTTGGGCAAACCTCAAGGGTTGACGCCTTGCGCCAGGCTATTGAAAAAGCCCGTGCATTTGGCTTTGATTTACAGGGAGCCGTCATGGCTTCAGACGCGTTCTTTCCGTTTCCGGATTGTGTAGAAATTGCTGCCGACGCTGGTATTACTGCGGTATTACAACCCGGCGGCTCTATTAAAGACCAGGACTCCGTAAACATGGCTAACCAAAAAGGTATTAGCATGGTAACTACCGGAGTAAGGCACTTTAAACACTAAAAAAGGGTTGCTGTAAAGTATTTTGCATAACCCGGCAGCTGTTTTGAAATACAAACGGTTATTAATAACTTACGTAGATTTTTTCAATCTTTGCAGATTATTTGACACAACACTAAATGGGTTTATTTAATTTTTTCACACAAGAAGTTGCTATTGATTTAGGAACTGCAAATACCCTCATAATACATAACGATAAAGTGGTGGTTGACGAACCCTCTATTGTAGCATTTGACCGCAAAACCAATAAGGTAATTGCCATTGGTAAGCAGGCCATGCAAATGGAAGGTAAAACCCATGATAATATACGCACTGTACGCCCGCTTAAAGATGGCGTAATAGCCGATTTTGACGCTGCCGAGCACATGATACGCGGCATGATTAAGATGATTAACAAAGGCAAAGGCTGGTTTTTCCCGTCGTTGCGTATGGTAATCTGTATACCTTCGGGCATTACCGAGGTTGAAAAACGTGCGGTACACCAGTCGGCCGAAATTGCGGGTGCTAAAGAGGTCTACCTCATCCACGAGCCTATGGCAGCAGCCGTTGGTATCGGTATTGACGTTGAGGAGCCTATGGGCAACATGATTATCGACATCGGCGGTGGTACTACCGAGATTGCCGTAATTGCCCTTTCAGGTATCGTGTGCGACCAGTCTATCCGGGTAGCGGGCGATAACTTCGACTCTGACATTGTACAATATATCCGTCGCCAGCACAACATCATGATTGGCGACCGTACAGCTGAGAAAATTAAGATTGAAGTAGGTGCCGCATTACCAGAACTGGCTGACCCTCCGGGTGACTTTGCTGTACAAGGCCGCGACTTGATGACCGGTGTACCTAAGCAAATTACCGTATCATACACCGAGATTGCGCATTGCCTGGATAAATCTATCTCTAAAATAGAGGAAGCTATCCTGAAAGCATTGGAAATAACCCCACCGGAGTTATCAGCTGATATTTACCAGACCGGTATTTACTTAACCGGTGGCGGCGCGTTGTTGCGTGGTTTGGATAAACGTGTGGCTGCTAAAACCAAATTACCGGTTCACGTAGCCGAAGACCCATTACGTGCCGTTGTACGCGGCACCGGTACCGCCTTAAAAAATATAGGCAATTATAAGTTCTTGATGCAATAACCAGTGACGAATGAGTGAATTTTGAATAATATTGCCATTCAAATTCACTCATTCAACCATTTACTCCTTAGATTTCCATGCGTAACCTTTTGATTTTCATCAGCAAGTACAACGCATTTTTTTTATTCCTGATTTTTGAGATTACGTCGCTGATTATTTACGTCAAGTATAACTCTTTTCAGCGGGCTACTTTTATCAATACGGCTAATCATGTTACGGGTACCCTTTATGCACGTGCCAGCGAAGTAAGCAGCTACGTTAAGCTTAAAGATATAAATGACAGCCTGGCCTCAGAGAATGCCCGTTTACGTGGTATGCTCAACTCAGCTTATTATGCTGATACCCTGGCTAAACGCACCGTGAATGATACGACTTACAAGCAGCAGTACACTTATATTGAAGCACGGGTAGTAAACAACAGTGTCACCAGGCGCAATAATTACATCACTATACAAAAAGGCAGTAAAGACGGCGTTGCCAAAGGCATGGGCGTGATATGCGGTACCGGCGTAGTAGGTAAAGTGATTTTGACATCAGAGCATTTTTCTATCATCCAGTCGTTTTTACACAAAGACACTAAGGTGAGCGCCATGCTGGCTGATACTAAAGATATTGGTAGTTTGGTATGGGGCAATCAACTGAACCCGCATATGGGCGTGTTGATGGATATACCCAACCACGTTAAGGCACGTGTAGGCGAGTGGGTGGTTACGTCTACTTATTCAGATTTATTTCCGGCTGGTATACCATTGGGTAAGGTAATGAATTTGCACGCTAAAGGCGGCGGCTTTTTCCTCAACATGGAAGTGAACCTGTCGGTAGATTTTGCCAAGCTTGAGTATGTATACGTGGTTAACAATAAACTGGCTCAGGAACGTACTATGTTAGAAACCCAAAAGCCCAATGAGTAGAATAATTATTCAGAATTTTGTGCGCTTTGTAGTACTGGTGCTGCTGCAGGTTTTTTTGCTGAAAAATATCAGCTTGTACAACCTGTCAATGCCTTACCTGTACATTCTTTTTGTAATGTTGCTGCCCTTAGAAACGCCTAATTTACTGCTATTCACACTGGCCTTTTTGATGGGTATCATTATTGATATGTTTTATGATACGCCGGGCTTACATGCGGCGGCCAGTGTAATACTGGCTTTTGTGAGGATACTATTTGTGAGTATTACCGTACAACGCGATGGCTTTGATAACGAACCCGCACCTACCTTAGGAAATATGGGTTTCCGCTGGTTTTTCACCTATTCGGCTGTATTGGTGCTGATACATCATTTTTTCCTATTCGCCTTAGAAGTTTTCAGATTTTCTGAAATACAATATACTTTATTACGTTTCTTATCCAGTTCACTATTTACTTTATTTTTGATTTTAATAACCAGCTTTTTGTTTTACAGAAGGAAAGAACGTTAAATGAACA
>CAJYSL010000225.1 GCA_913777515.1 uncultured Mucilaginibacter sp. | reverse complement strand
CCTTTCACAATATATTGTTTAGAGTGATTATTGCCCTAATATAGAAAAAGCATTTAATAACCGGCAGGTATTATGCACCGGCCAGCTTTTCTTCCAGTTCCTGATACCATTCTGCACCGTATTTGCGCGTAAGCGGCTCTTTTAAAAACTCGTGTACCTTTACTTTCAGCTCACTGCCAAAGCCGCAAGCCGGGCTGCAAATATTCCAGCGGTCGTAATGCAATACATCAAACTCCGGGTAATTGGTGATGCGTATAGGGTATAAATGGCAGGATATCGGTTTACGCCAGCTAATGTCGCCGGCTTCCCAGGCTTTTTCGATGGCGCATTTGGTAATGCCGTTTTCCCAGGTTACGTAAGCGCACTCTTTGTTGGTATCCACGCAAGGCGTAGTATAGTCGCCCTCAAAATCGGTTACATGTGTTCCCTCAGCCTCTATGGTAGCTACGCCTTTAGCCGTCATATATGGCTTAACTTTAGGGTATATCGCCCTTAATATATCCAGTTCGCCAGCCTCAAGCGGAGCGCCCGAGTCGCCTTCTAAACAGCAGGCCCCTTTGCACTTATTTAAATTGCACACAAAATGCTCGGTCACTACATCTTCGTGCACCAGGGTATTACCAACTTCAATCATCTTACTTTATTTCTTAATAGGGTTTAAAGGATATTTTAAACCTTTGGCATTGGTTAGCTCCATAGTAACGCTGCCCACTACCAGTTCAACATGTGCTTTAACCGGAATACGGTTATTATCATCAGTTACCCAAAGGTACAGTTTACTGTTTTTCCTGAAAATTTTTCCGGGTATAATTGTAGGGTTAAACTTTAAACAGTTAAAGGTTCCCATAGGGCAATCCACCTGGTCTTTACCCAAATAGGTAATAGTTAGCGTTTGTATGGCATCATCCAAAAAGTAACGCAGGTCAAACTTCTCTCCTATCTTTAGTTTGGACACGTCAAGGCAACGGGCAAAATAGTAGGCCGACGGAAAATCAAACACCTTGCCGCTAAACGGATACACACCACTATTAGCGGTTATCTTATCAGTTTGATGGTCAAATACGACGTGGTCTTTGTGCTTGTACTTGGCTTCGTGCCGGTCTTCGGTATACAGGTAAGGTAGCAGCGTGTTACGGTCAATAAAGCTTTCGTAGCGGTTACGCACCTTATAAAAAACATCAAACGTACCGGCGGTATTACCATCGGCTATGATATGCCAGGCTGGTTTACCTTCAAACTTAGTATCGGTATCGGCAACGCGTAAGTGCGCTTCAGCACCGGTAAACCAGCCGTACTTTAGCCTGTAATTTAATTCTTCGCCCGCTTTAAAAGTAGGTTCGGCCAGTTTAACAGGCTCTTGCGCGTTTGCATAATTCGCCAGCAACACCATGGCAAAAAACACCATGATGCAACCAACCCTATGCAATCTGCACCGGCGCCACATTAAACCCAATTGTCGAAACCCATTAAGCATTGCTAATCCCTTCGTTTATAAATAGGCACGGTAGAACAAGGCTCGCCGAACATCAGGCTCTTGGCTACAGGTGTAAGGCGCTTGGTTAATTCTACATAAGCTGATGTGGGCACTTCAATATCCCCACAACCCTTCAGCACAATACGCTGGTCGCGGTACTGCTCAAAATCGGCTTTGGCTAGTTCTTTTTCAAATAAAACGGTTTCCAGTACATCCTGGTTACCAAAAACAACTTCGCGGGCATAAGGTGCCAATCGGTTAGCCAATAGCATGTATGCCCAGGCAGGCACTATGGCATCAGCAGTACAAGTGATACCCACATTTTTGCCTGCGTATTGCGCCCAGTCATGCCCTTTCACAAACTCGCGAAAGTCTTTCTCACGCAAAATCAGCCCCATATAAAGATTGTCCTTAATATCGTAAATCACGCGTTCGCCTTCGGGATAAAAGCTTGCCGGGTCGAGCGTTACCAAACCGCTTTGCGCTACCTTATTGATTATATTTTCCTGAATATCCATATCTTTTAAAATAAAAAATCCGGAAATAGTTTAACCTACTTCCGGATATAAAGTTACTTTAAATTTGATTACAAGAATTTGTAGCGGTAATCTTTTACATTGGCCTTATCTTTCAGGGCATCAAACAAGCGGTTATCTACTTGCTGCATCATGCTCTGGCTTATTTGCTGCTTTTCGCGAACAGTGTTGGTTAACGGAGCAGGGTTGATAAAGCTTTCAGGAGATACCACGTAAACACCGTTAGCGCCTTCAATTGGTTTTGAAAGCTTTTTAGGCTGTAAACCGAATACAGTACCAATTACTTTATATTCTAAAGATAAACCTGGGATTACCGGGTTAGCAAATACAATGTTTTCGGCAGGAACTACTTTAGCACCGGCTTTTTGAGCCACTTGCTGCAAGTTAGAAGCGCCACTAAGTGCCGACTGTAATTTCTCAGACAATTGCTTGCCTTTCGCCATCAACAATACCTCGGGTTTGATTTGCTCTTTTACGTCATCTAACGATAAAGTACCGGCCTTTTTAATTTGCGTTAAACGAGCCACTACATATTGGTCGCCTAAGGTATAAACCTGGTCAACCACGTCGCCTTTATCTGCTTTGTTAAAAGCCCATTTCACCAATTCGCGGGCATTATCCAAACCTGGCAATGCAGAAGCAGTACCATTTACATCGGCAGCAGTTTTTACAGTTAAGCCTGCTTTTTTAGCCTGCTCGGCAAAGTTATCACCAGACAGGTCACCCAAAAATGCCTGAGCTTTAGCATAAGCAGCCGACTGTGTTTTATTGCTGGCTTGTAAAGGCTTATCAACTACAGCTACTTTAACCACTTTTGATGCACCTTTTTGGTTAAGGATATTGATTAAGTGAACGCCGTATTGTGAGGTTACAATTTTATACTCGCCGGGCTTACCGTTAAATGCTGCCTCTTCAAATACCGGCAACATAGCGCCACGACCAAAAGTACCTAAGTCGCCACCTTTTTCGGCAGAACCTTTGTCTTCTGAAAAGTTTTTAGCGAACTCGGCAAACGGACGACCGGAAATAATTAGTTTTTTGATAGAGTCGGCTTTGGCCAGGGCTTTATCTACACCACCCGCAGTTGCAGGGTTAATCAGGATGTGACGTGCAGTAACCGAATCAGGACCAACGCGGCTATCAACCAGTTTTGCAATTTTAACACTGTTGCCTGATACGTACGGACCGTAAACAAAACCAGGAGCGGCGTTAAACATCAGCGAATCCAACTGAGGCTCTAACTGACCTTTACGCTGATACACTAAAGGTGCTTTGCTTTCTGAATTGATTTGAACAAACAATGAATCGTTAGTGCTGGCTTTAAAATCAGCAGCCAGTTTGCTCACTTGCTCTTTGATAGCAGCAGAATCTTCTTTTGACGGCGCAGCGT
Source organism: uncultured Mucilaginibacter sp. (assembly GCA_913777515.1). GTDB lineage: Bacteria > Bacteroidota > Bacteroidia > Sphingobacteriales > Sphingobacteriaceae > Mucilaginibacter. The sequence goes on along the minus strand of CAJYSL010000225.1, from coordinate 6,164 downwards.
TGATGTTTACATACTGGAAGCTTCTAACCTCCGATGGGTTTTTAAACAGCGACTTGTGCTCGTCATAGTATTTCTGGTAGTCGTCATTAGTTAAAGTAACCTTATTATCAGCAATAGAGCTGTAAGGTAACTCTACATAATCAAACTTAGCAAGTTTGTTTTTTGCCACGTAAGCATCCTGTGCCTCCAATGAGTTTACATAAAGACCATTGTGTACTAAGGCAATATATTTCTCAATACGGCGGCTTTGAATTTTTGGACCCAAAAAGCCAGCCCATTGCTCTACGCGGGGGTCGTTGCTTTTAGCATTTTGCAACTCGCGCAAAAATGCATTTAAACGGTTACGGTCTAACTGACCGGTTTTAGGGTCGCCAAAAGCCTGAACAATTTGCGGGTCAGGATTCGGGCCGCTAATCATTGATTTTACTTCGTCGTCGCCAACAGCAACACCTACTTTATCCATTTCTTTTTTCAGGATAATTTCGCTCAAAGTTTGGTTCCAGGCATTTTCCTGAACGTACTCTGTGATTTGCGGCGTTAAACTGGTTTGACCAGATTGCTGCATAAACATCTCAGTGCTTTGCTTTACCCGGTCCATGTAGCCGGTGTAGGCTACTTTTTCTCCTGCAACCTCACCCAATGTATTGGCATCACCGTTAATGAACGAACGCCCGTAGGTGATAACCTCACCTGCAATAAAAGCAAAAAGCGCCAAACCAATGACAACAACCAGGATTGTTCCCATCCGTTCGCGCAAAAAACCCATTATACCCATATAGCCTATAAAAAATAATTCTTACTTCGTTTAAAAGAGCGCGCAAGATACAACTTTTCGTAAAATTTCGGGAAACAAAAATTACTGTCCAAAGTTTTGATTAACTGGAATTTGACCGGTTGTATTTTGAATAATCCAAGGGTACATTGTTTCGTTAGTTGTAGCCCCTGTACCGTATAAAACGGTGCCGTTCGGCGATGTCATCTGTACAAACTTGTTTGAGTATATGTCACGCTTATTCTGATCCCAAATTAACTCCTCCGATTTAAAGGTTTCACCTTTTTCGTTGTTGGCAACCACATTACGCCGTAACTCAATAATTTTGTCACCCTCGCGCATTATACCGTAATCGGCTGTTATTTGCCCGGTTTGCACTACTCCTTTAGGCGTGGTTTCATACTTGATGATTTTTACTCCTTTAGGCATCTCCTTAAATTTTTTGTCGGTGTAGTCAAGCAACAAGGGCGCTGTAAGCCTGAATTGCACTTTGGCCGAATCGCTGTAAGTAACATCTAACCCGGTAGTAGTGCTGATAGGCTTACTTACCTCCTGCGATGAAATTTTCTGTATATCCTTCAAGCTATTTTCGCAGGCACTAAAAAGCAACAGGCCGGCCACAAGGGCCAGCCGGTACTTTAAATTTTGTATATCTTTTAAAATCTTAATCAAAGCGGTATCTGGTAAACCAAGTGTCATTCAAGGTAAAGCCTACGTGTATGGTAAAGAAATTTTCTTTGATCAAATTATTTTGCAGTGTTCCGCGCTGTCCATATTCGCCGGCCAGGTTGACTTTATAAAAAGCACTACCATTACGTGGCAATGGCAAGCCTAATCCGAAACTTACTGCTTTAACATTAATGTTTGTATTATTAATATTAATGTATGTTTTTTCATAACGGGCACCCAATCGGTAATCAATTAAAGCAAAGTAATTTTTAAGCGCGTTATTGTTTGGCGTAAATTGGCCACCTACGTTAAAAGACTGGGTATTTTGTAAACCTTGGTTTATACCTCCAATCGTTAACGAAGACCAATTACCACGGCTATAATCTGCTCCAATTAAAAACTTACCATCTTTTTGGTAAGATATGCCGATACGATGAATAAGAGGCAACTTAATTTTCCCGTTGCTAATTAACTGATTTGATATTGTATCAATCGCACTTGATTCGCTACCATCAACATCTGTACGATACTGACTAACCACATTAGTAATGCGAGTATTTAAGCTGGTACTTGCCGAGCCTGAATAACCTAATACTAAGTGACGAGTTTCGCTGAAATCAATGTTTACCTGGGTACCGAAATCATAATTTAAACCACCAACACTGTTACTGCGTTCGGTACGTGAATTTAGTGCGCCAAAGAGGTTAGGAATTTCAGTTGAGCGAAACCTACGCAGGTTACCAAATATGTACGATACGTTACCGCCAAAAGATATAAGGCGACCTATGTTAAAACCATAACCTATATAGCCTTTTGATAACCCACCATCGCCTGTATATATATAATTCACGGCGTTGGTATCGGCAGGTGCTCCTGTACCAAAGTTAGACTGGCTTTGACGGTAATTATAACCTAATTCTGAGTAAGGCACCAAACCAAAGCTGATAGCTGAGTGCCTGGTTACTGGAGCAGCAAAATTAAAATGGCTTAACCTAAAGTTAGCGTTAGTTTGCCCGGTTACGGTGTTTTGTTTAAGGGTAGATATGTTGCCATAAACGCCTATATCAATAGTAGTAAGACCTATAAAGCTATAAGATGCAGGGTTAAGAATATTTACGGTGTTATAACCGCTGATACGGTTGATAGCGGTAGAGATACCGCCCATGGCCCGGGTTTGTGGTAACAGTGCATCATTTAATGTGCCCAAACCAAATTGCGAGTACGGAGAACTGTTTGTAGCAGTTGACTGCGCCATAACCGCGCCGCCAACCATAATAAGTAAAAAAGTAAAACCCGATCTTATATATTTAATCATTACGCTCTTGTATAGCTGCATTTAATCCCTTCAGAACCAGATAGGGTTCCAATTTTATATAGCCGGCAAAGATGCTATTTTTCAGCACAGTATCCAAAAAAACACTATCGCCGCCGGTGAGTATAATATTCAGGCGTTGGGCCTGTTTTTGGTAACTTTTTATAAACCCTTCTATTTCGTATATCAGTCCGTTTTGTACACCTGAGCGTATGGCATTAACCGTATTGTTACCGTAATAACCTGCAAAATCAGGATCGGCTTCAACTAAAGGCAAAACGGCGGTATAGTGCTGCAAAGCTTTATAACGCATATTAAGCCCGGGCGATATACTGCCGCCATAATAATTTGCGCCGGCGTCAATACCGTCATAAGTAATACAAGTGCCGGCATCTATCACCAAATTATCATCAGCGGGAAAAAGGTGCCTCGCTCCCAAAACTGCTGCCAACCTGTCCAAACCCAATGTTTGTGGCGTGCCGTAGTGGTTCTGAACATCTTGTGCCATGCTGCGGTTAAAGTATAAAACCTGTACCTGCTGCTCTAAAATGCCAAACCAGGTTTCCGTAATACCCCTAACGGTTGATATGATGGCTTTTTTAACAGGATACTTACCCAGCAATAACTGTAATTCGACGTGCGTCACCTGTTCGTAGTAATGAACCTCGACGAGCTGATCCCTATCAAAAATGGCGGCTTTGACAAGTGTGTTGCCTATGTCAATTACCAGTTGAGCCATTTAGGCTTTAGCCATGTTCAGTATAGATTCGAAAATAGCCAAACCGTCTTCGTTGGCCAGCAAGGTATCAGCGGCTCTTTCCGGGTGCGGCATCAAGGCAAATACGTTACGCTTGATGTTACAAACACCGGCGATATTTTCGATAGAACCGTTAGGATTTGCTTCGTCGGTAATGTTACCGGCCTCGTCGCTGTAACGGAATAAAACCTGATCGTTATCATTTAAGCTTTTCAGCAAGTCTGCGTCTGCAAAATAATTACCCTCACCATGTGCAATAGGAATTTTTAATACCCGTTGCTCATCAAGCTGTGAAGTAAGCAGTGAGTTTTTAGTTTGAGGAACCAGGTAAGTGTTGCGGCAGATAAACTTGCGGTTTTTGTTGTGCAATAAAGCTCCCGGCACCAAGCCAGCTTCGGCCAGTATCTGGAAACCGTTGCAAATACCCATTACGTAGCCACCTTTACCGGCAAACTGAATAACCTCCTGCATGATAGGCGAAAAGCGGGCGATTGCGCCAGAACGCAGATAGTCGCCAAAAGAGAAACCACCGGGCAGAATAACAACGTCAACACCTTGCAAATCGTGATCTTTGTGCCACAAACGCACTACCTGCTGACCCATTACTTTTTCAAGAACGTAGATGATATCTTCGTCGCAATTAGAACCGGGGAATATAACTACACCAAATTTCATGCTACAAAGCTAATATAACCGCTTGAACATGAACGAATGTAAAAGTTAAAAAGTGTTAAACTGGAAGTAAATTATGCTGACTAACAGCAAAAAAAACAAGCTTTCGTACATCCAGCGCATGCCGGCGTACAAAAAATAATAAGCCGAAAATATGGCTACCGGCACTACGGTAATTAAAAAGTGACTTAAGCCAAACTCAGGACGTACATAGTAACAGGCTGCGCCAACCAGCACTATAAAAAACAACAATTGGAAAGTTTTGCGGATAAGCACATAGCTTTTAAAGAAGTTTTCCTGTAGTTTAAAAGTACCTAAAACCAGTATGGCCAGCACAGGTATAAGCGCTAAAAAATCGTATTTGTCGAGCACTTCAGGCATATTGAACTTGGCCCCGAGCGGAAACCAGATATGGGTAAAACCTGGTAAACGATCAGTTAAATAATAGGCTACACCAATAAAAAAATAAACCGTAATGTAACCAATTAAACTGGCTGCCCACTCCCGCCAATCAAACGGGCGAAAAATAATGAGCGCCGCCCAGACAATTACCATCAAATAAGTACACGGGAAGTAAATTAAAGATCCGGCTGCTGCCAGCATACCTAAATCAAACGCCAGTGATTTAGATTCGTCGGTTTTATACAAATCCAAAAGCTTAAACAACATCCAGATAATAAAAAAGTTGCAAAGCAGCGGCGCACTTAACATCAAAAACGGCGTAAACAGGCCTGACAACACTATATACAACAAGCCAGGTAAAAAGCTGGGACGCCCTAAAAGATTATGAACATTAATTAAATAATTGAGCGCAACAGCCTGGGCAAGCACCACTAAAGCTGCTAAAAACACACTAAATACTCCGGGTATTTGATTAATAAAGTTTAATGGAAGTAAAGAAAGAGCAAAAGGCTCGGCCAACTGTAGCGTCACAGATGCCGGGGCAAAAAGCATGTATGCACCGCGCATAACGAACAGCAGCACAACCAGCCATAAAATATTGAGTGGGTTATATCTACGAAAGATGTCTATCATGCCGGACTTAATTCTGCCGGCAATATTACCAAAAATTGTGCTAAGCTAACGCAGCCTGCGGAAGCGCATATTGCTTTACCATACGATCAACGATCTGTGCGGTTTCGTCAGGGAAGTTTACCTCTATGTGCTTACTGCTTTCTACCCAATGATTTATTAATGGAATATTAACTGCATTAATACCCGTAATAACCGGAACACCCAAACGCGACGCAGCCAATGCATTACAACGCTGCTCGTATTGCCCTGTCATAGGCACCATCATTACCTTTTTTTGCAGGTACAATGCTTCGGCAGGGCCTTCAAAACCTCCACCGGTCAACAACCCCTCGCAACTGGCCAAGCTTTGATTAAACTTAGCATTATCTACCGGGCATATCTGCACATTCCCTTCTTTAAATGGTGTTTTCTGCCGCTTAGAAAAAATATGCCATTCCACACTATTAATTTTACTTAAGTGCTTTACCAGTGTTTTATCGTCATACGCAGGCAGGTAAACCGAGTAATGCCCTTTGTTACTGGTTTCCATCTGACGTATCTCACTGCGGATTACCGGAGTATGGATAAAATCGTCGTACCGGTCAAAATGAAAGCCGATGTGGTGTGTAGTTGGCGAATAATATTTAAACAACCATTCCGCATAATTCCAACGGGCAGGGCGGGGTGTATTAGGGGATATAAATGAACACTGATGACTCAAAGACACCGAAGGTATATTCTGCAGTTTACAAGCCCAGGCACTTACTGGTTCAAAATCGTTAATAATTAAATCATACTGCTTTAGCGGCAAGGTGCGTACATCGCGCAAAAGCTGCCAAAGGTTCATGCGTTTAAAAGTAGCCCATTTGTCTACTCCTCCTCTGCGGCCAAATACAAAACTAAACCCATGAAACTTATACTTAAGCGGTTGCGATAAACCCACTTCGGCTTCGGTTCCGCTAATCAGC
>CAJYSL010000224.1 GCA_913777515.1 uncultured Mucilaginibacter sp. | reverse complement strand
CTAACGAAGCGCCGCCAGCGATTATCTCCATATTTTTGGGCAGCCAGCTGAGCGATGTGTTAGACGAAATTGAAACATCACGCATCAGTAAAAAGGCTAAAGAAGAAGCTTTGCTATGGCAGGGCATTCCTAAAATCCCTCAAATTTTACAAGACAATACCGACCGTAACCGCACCTCGCCGTTTGCCTTTACCGGCAATAAGTTTGAGCTGCGTGCGGTAGGCTCATCGGCCAACTCGGCCAGCCCAATGACTATTCTTAACCTGATTGTGGCCGACCAGCTTAAGAAGTTTAAGGTAGACGTTGATAAACTACTGAAAAAAGGCGAAAAGAAAGATGTTGCCTTACTCACCGTAATTAAACGCTACATCAAAGAATCAAAGGCCATCCGCTTTGAGGGTAATGGTTACAGCGAAGAGTGGGAGCAAATGGCCGAGTCGCGTAACTTAGCTAACATCAAAACTACACCTAAGGCATTGGATGCTTTGGTGACCGAGAAGGCCCAGAGTATTTTTGAAAGCACCGGCGTATTCAGCCGCCGTGAGGCCCATGCTCGCCATGAGGTACTGTTAGACGACTTTTACAAGAAACTACAGATTGAGGCCCGCGTAATTGGCGAACTTGTGAATAGCCTAATTATTCCTGCTGCTATTAATTACCAAAGCAAACTAGTAGAAAACGTTAGAGGCTTAAAAGAGATTGGCCTGGACGAAACCGTGTACGCCGCGCAATTAGATATCATCAAAAAACTGGCTACACACATCAACTTCATCAAAACCAATACCGAAATGATGGTTGATGAGCGCAAAAAGGCCAACAGCATTGATGATGCCCGCGAGCGCGCCATCGCTTACGATGAAAAAGTAAAAGCCTACTTTGACCCTATCCGCTACCACGTTGACAAACTTGAGCAACTGGTTGATGATGCCGTATGGCCGCTGCCGAAATTCAGGGAATTACTTTTTTTGAAATAGCAACACATCTTTTTATAAACGAAAAACGCTCCAATACTGAAGTATTGGAGCGTTTTTCGTTTATAACTATAGTATTTTGTTAATGACCATCGGGGCGGGCAAATATATCGTTTGATTTATGCTGCTGGATGAATACCTGCCTATACTGATTGAGCAAGCCCGATTTAGAAATAAAGCCTACAAATTTACGGTCTTTTACCACGGGTAGCTGCCAGACATTAAGGTGGTCAAACACGTTCATCACACTGCTTACCGGTTGATTGTAACTGATAATTGCCGGCGGGTTCACCATAAAGTCGCCGACTACGCCCTGGGTCAGGTTATCTTTAAAGATATGCTTGCGAATTTCATCCATCCAAATCACACCCTCTAAATGGCCTTCAGCATTTAACACGGCGAATATATTGGCATTACTGGCCGACAGGATGTTATACAATTCCCGGATGGGCATATCCTTGCGTAAAGCTGTATAATCACGATTAATTAGGGTATCCAATTGAATATTGTTCAGCATGCTATAATCCTGGTCGGGATAAATTTCCTTTTCGTGGATTAGCGCCTGCCAATACATGTTATGGGTACTAAATACCCTGGCTATAATATAAGATATGGCCGACACCACCATTAGCGGAATAAACAGCAAATAACCGCCTGTAATTTCGGCAATTAAAAAGATGGCGGTAAGCGGGGCATGCAATACACCACTCAAGGCACCCGCCATCCCCACGGCTATAAAATTACTGGTGTTTAAGTGAATCAGGCCGGTTTGATTTACGCCGTAAGCCAACAACAAGCCTAAAAAAGCACCGGTAAACATAGTTGGAGCAAAAGTACCGCCGTTACCGCCTACACCCAGGGTAATACCGGTAGCCACAATTTTAATCAGTACCAATGCTGCGATAAATAACAGCATCACTAAAGGCTCCGAAAGCCAGTCGGCATACAACGACTCCTCCTTCAGCATTTCCATGTTACCGTTCAGGATAGCCTGCAGGTAATGGTAACCTTCACCAAACAGCGGCGGGAAAAGCAAAATCAGTATCCCTAAAAGTAAACCACCCGCAATAGCCCTCACATAGCGGTTGTATTTCATAAAAATACCTTTCTCTAAGTTTTCGGCTACTTTAGTGATATATACGGCAATCAGGCCGCTTAATACGCCCAGCACAATGTAAAACGGCAAGGCTTGAACCAGCCACCCCTCGGTTACCAGGTGAAATAACTGCCCGGAGTGCAACAGTTTACCCACTACCACCCCGGTAGCCGATGCAATAAGAAGCGGGATAAAAGTAGGGATGGTAATTTCTCCGATAAGAATTTCTAAAGCAAACAGCACCCCGGCAATAGGGCTGTTAAAAACAGCCGCGATACCCGCTGCTGCCCCTGCTGCCAGCAAAACCGTTTTTTCGTAATTACTCAACTTAAAAAAACGCCCAACATTAGAACCCAACGCCGCCCCGGTACATACAATTGGAGCCTCCAAACCCGACGAACCACCAAAACCCACCGTTAACGAGCTGCTGATGAGATGAGAGTAGGCGTTGTTATAAGGTATATTGGACTTGTTTTTTTTGATATTTACCAATATGCTACCTATCCCCTTTTGTATAGCATCGCGGTTTATTAAATGCTGGTAGGCTACAGTTAACAATAAACCTAAGGCTGGTAAAAACAAAAAGCTGTAATGGTAAGGTACACTGGCTGCAATATGCCGGCTTAGCTCCTCCATCAGGTGTACCATGTATTTAAGGGCAACAGCCGCGAATCCGCCCACCAGGCCAACCAGCACACTACAATAAATTAAAAAATTTCGCTGCGAATTTTGGTTCGCGCGCCAGTTGTTGATAACGGATAACAGACTTTTTAGCATAACGGAAGGCAGATGTACGGCAAAGTAACGATTTTACTACGTTAACCCGTATATTTGAACATGATTTCTGAGCAAAGATATGATCAGCGGGGCGTATCGGCCTCCAAAGATGATGTTCACCAGGCTATTAAAAATATTGATAAGGGCCTCTACCCAAAAGCCTTTTGTAAAATAATACCTGATATATTAAGTAACGACCCGGCTTACTGTAATATTATGCATGCCGATGGTGCAGGCACTAAATCGTCACTGGCGTACATTTACTGGAAGCAAACCGGCGACCTGTCTGTTTGGAGGGGTATTGCTCAGGATGCCATCATCATGAACCTGGACGACCTGCTTTGCGTAGGCGCTACCGATAATATTTTACTGTCATCAACCATTGGTCGTAATAAAAACCTGATTCCGGGAGAGGTAATTGCCGCTATTATTAACGGCACCGAAGAAATACTCGAAGAGTTGCGCAGCCATGGCATCGGTATATACTCTACCGGTGGCGAGACTGCAGACGTGGGCGACCTGGTGCGCACTATTATTGTAGACTCGACGGTTACCTGCCGTTTAAAACGCGACGAGGTAATTTCCAATCACCGTATACAGGCCGGTAACGTTATCGTGGGCTTGGCCTCGTACGGGCAGGCCACTTACGAGCATGAATATAACGGTGGTATGGGCTCGAACGGCTTAACCTCAGCCCGCCATGATGTATTTAACAAAACCATCGCCCAAAGCTTTCCTGAGAGCTTTGACCCTGCCGTCCCCGAGAGCCTGGTATTTTCGGGCAGTAAAAACCTGACCGATTTAATTGACATTGGCAACGGCAAAACCGTAACTGCCGGCAAACTGGTGCTCTCGCCTACCCGTACTTACGCCCCAGTAATTAAAACTATTTTAGA
>CAJYSL010000223.1 GCA_913777515.1 uncultured Mucilaginibacter sp. | reverse complement strand
TGTATATTGAGTATAAATGTTGATGGCGCGGTTACCTCGTAACCCAGTTGCCCGGTAACCTTAAACTTCATGCTTGTTGGCTGTATTAGTGTTGCTTTCCAGTTGGTTAAACGCGTTGTCAATCCATTGGTTTGAGGTATTGTTGAGCGCTTTCTTCAATTCTTCGTGCCACTGGGCCGACACGCTTTCCAGGTCGGCACTTTCGTAATGGTAGTCTACCATATTAAAGCTACCGTTCTGGTACAAAGCAACATCGATCGGAAAGCCCACATCAACCGCACTGATGCGGGTGGAGTCGAAAGACAGGAAACCAGCTTTGAGCGCCAGTTTCATACTGGTATCTTCTTTTAAAATACGGTTTAAGATGGCCTTGCCTTGTGCGGCATTGCCGATGATGACGTATGGGGCGCCATTGCCTAACTCTACCCAGTTACCTTCGGGGTATAACAAAAAAAGCTTGTGTTCTTCGTCGTCTTTCATCTGTCCGCCAATAATGGTGTTCAGGTTAAACTTAAAGCCGGCTTTTTCCAATGCTTCCCTGTCCTCTTCAGCAACGCGTTTTACCTGTTCGCCAAAGGCATTAACTATTTTGTATAGCTTGTTGTACTGGTCCAGGTTGGTTTCCAGCAGTTCGTCAAAATAAATAATAGCTTTATCGCGCACCGAGCGTAAGCCGCTGGTCATGATAAAAAGCGAGCATTTATCTTTTTGTACAGTGGTGAGTTTCTTTTTGGTAGTTACATCGTTGCCCGATGTAATGCGGGTATCGGCAATGGCCACCAATCCTTCTTTTACTTTAATGCCCAGGCAATAGGTCATAGCAAGTTAAATCAATCAGAAAATAAATAAATCAGTGTCGCAAAATAGAATAATTTATAAAAAAATCTAACTGATTTTAATTGGTAGATAAAGCATACTTGCGGTTAACAGGCAGGTTGAGTGTAATGCATAAAATGAACATCCAAATCATCACCACCGTGATAAAGCTGTAAAATTTAAATATGTCGGTTAACGTTTGACCAATAATGGCTTTCGAAATAACATCGGCAAGTATGCAAAGTATACAGGTGATGATTAATAGTGCGGTTCGCTTTTCGTGCAGCAGCGTGCGAAAAACGTAGGTATAAATAAAAATAGCACAAACGTGGTGATGTGCCCATACTCGGCCGGGCAATAAAAGCGTGGCTAAAAAAATGAGACTATAATCAGCCGCCGAAAATGCTTCTTCTTTTTTTACGTACCGGTCATAAACAAATTTGGCTGTTAAAGCACCCATCACCAATACCTGGAAATATAAAATGATGGTTTTTAATGTGGCTAATGATAAGTGCAATATTGGAGAAAACCCGACAGCAGCATTGCCGGTATCCAGCTTTTCGAGCAGGGCGGGTATGCCCAGGCTAATAATGTTTTCGTCAATCTGCCCTTTCGAAAATGGCGCTACAAAGGCGGCGTAATAGCCTTGCCAGTCATTAAGCCCGGTTGGCCATCCTCTTAGCAGGGCTGGTATAATAATAAATGGTAAGGCGGTGAGTATAATTTTAGGCCAGTCTTTGGGGCCACGTTTAATGGCTGCAAAAAACAGGAATAGTACCGGTGTGATTTTAAAAAAGGTACCTGCCATAAAAAACACATAACTGAGACTGAACTTTTTTTGCTGGTAATGCCCTATGCCCAGCAGGGTTAAGCATAATACTGGCAGGTTGGCATTCATCCAGATGTAATTGTGCCAGTAAAAGCCGATGGAAAACAAGGTGGATAATACCAGGGGCCAGGTTAAATTACTTTGAGGATAGTACTGCTCAAATATTTTTTTAGTCAGATAAATAGAGGCCATCCACAAGCCGTAATTAACCAGGTAGGTAAATACAAAGGCCGAAATATGAAACGGAAAGATAGAAAACAGGCTGAAAAACAAGGCTGCGAAAGGTGGGTAAGTAAAACCGCCATCAACCAGGCCAGGGGTATATAACTTCTCACCGCTTAAAAAGTGTTTGCCGGTTTGCCAGTATATGTAATAGTCGCCGGCAACATCAGCTTTCATACCGCGCTGGTAAGATATAAACACAAAAGCGATAGAAATAATTATGAGTAGTATGGGTAGGTAGCGTTTGCTGAATTGCATTTTATGTTTTAAGGTAAAGTAGAGCAAAGGTAGTTATACCGGGGTAACACCGGTGTATGATTGTTGTTACGGGTTAAATAACATAATTTTGATTTACATTGCCGTCTGTATGATATCTTTTGCTCATCGAGTGTTTTTAGAAGTTGCTGCCAATTTGAGTTTCTCAAAGGCGGCCCAGGTGCTGTTTATCACCCAGCCGGCCATCAGCAAGCATATTAAAGCACTCGAAGACCAGTATAAATTACCCCTGTTTGAACGACGTGGTAACAGCATTATTTTAACCGAGGCCGGTAAAAAATTAAACGAATACCTGCTGCAGGCTACCGAAATAGAACGTAAGGCCGAGTATGACCTGTCGGTTCTAAGTAACCAGGCCCAGGCTGCAGGCCATTTGCGACTGGGAGCCAGTACTACCATTGCGCTGTACATTTTGCCGTCTATTTTGTCCGGCTTTCAGCGGCAATATGCTAATGTGGGGGTGCAGCTGGTTAACCGCAATTCGGAGTATATACTCAATGCTTTGCTAAATCACGAGGTGGATATTGGCATTATTGAGGTAGACAATAAATTAACCAATGTGTCATATCAGCCTTTTATGAGCGATGAGGTAATACCGGTTTGCTCGGCTAATAGCCCGCTTTCGGGCAAGTCGTTAACGCTAAAGCAGTTTTTAAAAACACCCTTAGCCTTGCGCGAGCGCGGCTCCGGGACATTAAACGCGTTGCTGAAAGCCCTGGCGGCTCATCATGTTAAGCCTGCCGACCTTTCGGTTAAAATCAGGTTAGGCGGAACGGAAGCGCTAAAAAATTTTTTGCTGGCCGACCAATGCCTGGGTTTTATGCCGCGCCCATCAATTGTGCGCGAACTTGCCGAAGGTGATTTGGTTGAGGTGCCGATAGAAGGGCTGAAGATTACCCGTAACTTTTATTTTATCCGCCGTAAAGGAACGGAGGATTACGGGCTAACCAGCAATTTCATGAACTACGCGTTGCAACACCATTAAATTGAAATTCTGAAAACTTTACTTTTTGCCCGATGTAGTATTATGAACGATGCATAAAAGCATCATTAAATTGATACAACCTATGGCAAATTTAAGTAACCGTAAAGTAGCTATCCTGACTGAAGAGGGATTTGAGCAAGTGGAGTTAACCAGTCCGAAAGAGGCTTTATTGGCCGCTGGTGCCACCGTACACATTATATCACCACAAAGCGGAAAAATTAAAGCGTGGGACAAAGACAAATGGGGTATTGAAGTAGACGTGGATAAAGTGCTGGCTGATGTAAGTCCGGATGATTATGATGCCTTGGTATTACCTGGCGGCGTGTTAAACCCGGATAAATTGCGCCAAAATAAAGATGCCGTGGCATTCGTATCTGCATTTTTAGACGAAGGTAAACCAGTGTCGGCAATATGCCATGGCCCGCAAATGCTGATTGAAACCGGCATGATTAAAGGCCGTAAATTAACATCATATCCATCACTACAAACCGATTTAAAAAACGCCGGTGCCGAATGGGTAGACGAAGAAGTAGTAACCGACAATGGTTTAGTAACCAGCCGCACACCAGCCGACCTGGAGGCGTTCAACAAAAAAACAATTGAAGAAATTGGCGAAGGTGTGCATGATGCTGCCCATAGCTAATCGTAATTAGTATAAACTAATATTGATACGGATTTTTTCAAAAAAGCAGAACTAAACAAGGTTCTGCTTTTTTGTTTCTATTGCGTTGGGGTGAAAATAAGATGGTACCTATTGCTTACAAGGCACAACAACATCATTCTTTTGAGAACAAGTTTGCAACTTATTTCACTAACACTTTACAAGTATTTTAAAATGTAGTTAGTATTGGAGCATTCCAATTTGGGTTTACTGTAGCAGTGAATCCTGCACTCATGGGGGCAAATAAATTACCTGTTAAAACAGCTTTTTGATTGCGGCCAACAGTAACATAAACACGCTTATCTGCTAAAACTTTACGGGAAGCGTCATATGCGGTGATACTTACCCTAAACGACGTGTACCGTTCTACAGTATAAAAGAAAAAAGGCGAGAGCTTGTTGCCTATATCCGTAGCGGTTACCGTATATATTTTACCTTGTACTTGTGATACTCCTGCTGCAGAAAAATATACTGTCATGCCGGGATAATCTTTACTGTAAAATACCTCGATTGTTGCCACATTAGCAGGTATGGCATCCAGTATATTTACTTCCAAACCACCAACAAGTCGGTCCAGACTAACGGCTTGTGTAACGGAAGTTGTTCCAACCGTCAGGTCAATTTTTTTGCCAAAGGTATCATTCCAGGTATTATTCGAGGGCGAGAAATAGCTGAAATCGCTAAAACCATTCGGAGGATTTATCCATTTTAAGCTTCCTTTGGAGGCAATAATTGCCACTACATAGTTGCCCGATGGCAATTGGTCGCTGATAGTGCCAAAATCGGGTGATGTGCTGGCCTGATTAATTTCTTTGACAAGTGTACCGTCTGCGTTAAAAACCCGGTAGTATAAGTTATCAGCATAGTTTTTTAAAGTGTCGCCAACAGCCTGCGTCTGTTTTTCTCCAGAGGCGGAGAAGGTGGTTAAGGTTGGAGCAAAGTTTTGCAGGTTAAAAGTGACATCGTACTTTTTTCCGGTTGCTTCAGGTTTGTCCTCAGATTGGTTGGATTTTTTACATCCAAAAAATATCAGTGCTACGAAAAGAATAAGTAGACAAAATTTCATAAACGTGTTGTGTAAATTTAGATTGGTCTTGCTTAATAAAATTCTAATGTAAGTAATTACATACAACTATGATGAATGAGAAAAAGTTTAGAAAGTTCTCACTTAACTAATAGTAAATCAATGCGGTTTAAAAGAGTATTTGTTGATAATCTCATGACTGGTTTTTTAAAATGAAAATTATCAACAGCCTAATTTAATGATTAATTAGAAATGCTATGGCATTTTAAATGGTTTTGAAAGTTTGCTAATCAATACTTATCTGAGAAATTAGTGTTCAATTCATTGGTGCAAATCAGTCATTACTCATTCACTGGCGGTATAAGTTTGTTAATGTTCATAAAAATCAAATAGTCAATATAATTTCGGGACTAATCTTAGTAACCTATCTTTGCCCGATGCCTCAACAAAAAGCCCTGATTATTGGTGCCGGTATAGCCGGAATAGCTACGGCTATACGTTTAGCCGTTAAAGGTTATGCGGTTGAGGTTTTTGAGGCCAACCATTATCCGGGGGGCAAGCTGTCTGAATTTGAGCAGGAAGGCTATCGCTTTGATGC
>CAJYSL010000222.1 GCA_913777515.1 uncultured Mucilaginibacter sp. | reverse complement strand
GAGGAAATGATATCCTCAAAAGTATCGGGCAGTAACCGAGCTTTTAGTTTTAATCGGGCTTCAGAACTCACCGTTAATTTTTACGACAACTTTCAAAATTGGGAGGGGCTGAGCAATCGTCCGCTCGTCTCTCCCATTGCCGACAATGCCCTGTCATACTACAATTATAAATACATGGGCCTTACGGTAGAGAACGGCGAAACCATTAACCGTATTAAAGTGATTCCCAAGCGCCAGTACGAACCTACCTTTGAAGGATATATTTACATTGTTGAGGATAGCTGGCGTATACACAGTGCCAACTTGTACTTAACCAAATCGTCGGGCATTAATATTTTAGATACCATTACTGTAAAGCAGCAATACATCCCGGTTGAGCATAACGCCTGGATGCCATCATCGGTTAAGTTTGAATTTAACGGTGGTTTCTTCGGCTTTAAGTTTGGCGGATATTTTCTGGCAGTTTTTAAAAACTACGACATCAACCCGCAGCTTAGCAAAAAAACATTTGCCGAGGTGATGAAGGTAACTGCCGGCGTAAACAAAAAAGACTCGGTGTACTGGCAGCAGGCCCGACCCGTTCCGCTTACCGACGAAGAAAAAACTGATTATGAAAAGAAAGCCGTGCTGGCCCGCAAGCGGGAATCCAAACCTTATCTTGATTCTTTAGACCGCAGGACTAATCAGTTATCTATAACTAACTTCCTTTTTTCGGGATTGAACAAGGTTAATCGCTACAAAAAAACCTACTTTCATGCCGAATCGGTGGCCGGTTCAATGCTGTTTAATACTGTCGAGGGATTTGCCATTAACTATGGCGCAGCTTACGTAAAGCAGATTGACAGTCTCAACAATAAATACCTGCGCCTGGGCGGGCACATACGTTACGGCTTTAGTAACCGCTTGCTGCATGGCAATGTCAACGCTACTATACCGGTTAACGACTATACATTTAACCTGTATGCCGGCTCTGATGTGGTTGACCTGAACAACAAACAACCTATCTCGGTACTGGCTAACGAGTTCAGCAGTCTTTTTTTAAGGCAGAACTACCAAAAGCTATACGACAAGCATTTTGCCAGCCTTTATGTGTCGCACCGACTGGCCGGGGGCTGGATGGCAACAGCAGGAGCCGAATACGCCGACCGTAAATGGCTGAACAATACTTCGCAGTACAGCTTTTTCCGCAAAGACCGTACGTATACCTCCAACAACCCGTTTATGCCCGAGGCTGATGTGCCACTGTTTCCGCAAACGCAATCGTTTAAGGTTAGTGTAATTACCAGCTATAACTTTAGCAACCGGTACGTTACTTATCCAACCGGGCGGTATTATTTACCGTCGGCTTATCCTACATTAACTGTAGGCTATACTAAAGGCATCAAAAACATATTGGGGTCTGATGTAGACTATGATTTGCTTACCGCCAGTTTGGCTAAAAACAACGTTAGCCTGGGCATGTACGGTAAGTTTTCATTTTACATTGGTGCCGGTAAGTTTTTAAACAACAAACAGCTTTTTTATACCGATTATAAACACTTTGCCGGTAACGAAATTTTGCATTACCAGGATGCACCCGATGCCTTTTTGATGCTTAACTATTATACTTACAGCACCAGCAAGCAATACCTGGAAGGTCATCTGGAGCAAAATTTTGGCGGTTTGTTTTTAAGTAAACTCCCGCTTATCCGCAAACTGAAGCTGCAAGAAATTGTACAGGCCAATTACCTGACAACCCCTGGTTTGAAAAACTACACCGAGCTTGGTGTAGGCGTAAGCTGGAATGGTTTAAAAGTGCTATACGGATGGTCGTATAACAGCGGCATGAACTCTAAAAACGCCCTACGTTTTGCTATTAGTTTACGATAACAGGAGACATAAGTAACCCTTTGATATTAGCCAATTGCTGTAACATTTAATTAACACAAATAACTACTAAAATCTTATCTTAGCAACCCTTAATAAGATAGATGGAAATGTTTCACGGAACCGGAGTAGCCATGGTAACTCCGTTTAACAGCGATGGCGGAGTAGATTATACCGGCCTCGAAAACTTAATTAATTACCTGATTGACGGTGGCGTAAATTACCTGGTATCATTAGGTACCACCGGCGAAAGCGCAACCCTGAGCAAGGAAGAAAAGAAGAAGGTTTGGGCTTTTACCGCCGAAAAAGTTAATAAACGTGTACACCTGGTAGCCGGCATTGGCGGCAATAATACCTACGAAGTAGTTGAGGTTGTAAAAGAGTTTGACACTACCGGTTATGATGCCATCCTGTCGGCCAGCCCGCATTACAACAAACCTATACAAGAAGGCATTTACCAGCATTACAAAGCCATTGCCGAGGCATCACCACTGCCTATCATTTTGTATAACGTACCGGGCCGCACCGGCAGCAACGTAAGTGCCGAAACTACTGTAAGGCTGGCTCACGATTTCAGCAATATTATCGGTATTAAAGAAGCGTCAGGCAATTTCGACCAGTTTAACCAGATTATGCGCGATAAGCCGGAGAGTTTCCTGTTTATCTCGGGCGATGACCCGGTTACTTTGCCTATGATGGCTTTAGGTGCTGTAGGCGTAATATCGGTGGTAGGCAATGCTGTTCCCAAACAGTTTTCGGACATGATAAAGTTTTGTGCCGCCGGCGACTTTAAAGCCGCGCAAGAAGCTCATTATAAATTTATTGATTTCACCCGCTTAATGTTCTCTGAAGGTAGCCCGGGTGGTGTTAAAACCGCGCTTAAACAGTTAGGAGTCTGCGGCGATACGCTGCGTTTGCCTTTGGTACAAGTGAGCAGCGCAACTGCTGAGAAAATTGCAGTGGAACTAAAAAAGATTGTTGGCTAACTATATAAAAGCCAAACGCAAAAGAAAAGGGCTGTTATCCAAACCGGAAAACAGCCCTTTTTCTTGAGCATTAATCAATGTGATATTAGTGGATACCCATAAACAGGCGTTTCCAGCGTATTTTATCCAGGAAGCTGCCGTTGCTGTCCCAGCTCATCCAAACAAAGAGCGCTTTACCCACAATATGGTCTTCGGGCACGAAACCCCAAAAGCGGGAGTCGAGCGAGTTGTGGCGGTTATCACCCATCATCCAGTAATAATTCATTTTAAAGGTGTAGCTGTCAGTTTTTTGCCCGTTGATGTAAACATCGGTTCCTTTAACCTCTAACTTATTACCTTCATAAACAGTAATAGCCCGGCGATAAAAAGGCAGTGTTAAGCTGTCAAGTTTAACCGTCCATCCTTTTTTAGGAATGATGATGGGCCCGTAATTATCCTGGTTCCATTTGTTAAATGGCTGGTTACGGGTAATGTACTGCGCCGAGTTAGGGAAAACCTCACCGCCGTACTCTACTGAATCTTTAGGGGTGATATGTGGCTTTACCTTTGTGATGTTGGCATACCCTCTCAAAGCATCAGCAGAAGCTTTGGTCATGGTAGGGTACGGTGTATATTCCGACAGGGTAATATGCAGCTCGTCCAGTAATTTCGGATTTACTTCGGTACCGTTGGTTTGTACTTCATAGTTAATCTGCCCTTCCGGTGGGTTAGGATTAGCTTTACCGTTTGTATACACCTGCGCGTTTACAATAGTAAGCGTATCGCCGGGCGCACCCTGACAACGCTTAATATAATTCTCCCGCTTATCTACCGGACGGTAATACGGCGAATCGGCTTCCATAGGGTAATTAAATACCACTACATCACCCTTTTTTACCTCGCTTAAACCCGGCAAACGATAATATGGCAGCTTCACGCCATCCCAATAAGCCTTGGTACCAATAATTGGCATGGTATGATGCGCAAACGGAAAAGCAATGGGCGTCATGGGCAAACGGGCACCATAATTCACCTTACTCACAAATAAAAAGTCGCCTACCAGCAATGAGCGCTCCATCGACTCGGTAGGAATGGTATATGCTTCGATAAAAAGTGTACGTATCAGTGTAGCAGCAACTACCGCAAAAATAATGGCATCCGTCCACTCGCGGGCTGCACTTTTCTTCTTCTTGGGG
>CAJYSL010000221.1 GCA_913777515.1 uncultured Mucilaginibacter sp. | reverse complement strand
GTCTCGATCCCCTTATCCGGCCGTTCTTTCTTTTTTACTTCTTTTTCTTTAAATACCGTATTGTCATGCACAGGCGAATCTGAAGAAAATAAAGGCAGACCAGCAGGACTCGCGTTTTTTTCAGATTCTTGTTCTTCAGCCTTGTTTTTCTCCATCCATTCGGCTTCTTTATCCTTTAGGCTTTGCAAGTTTTTCTCTTTCCTGTCGTTCAGCAGCATTTTTGCATAGTCGGTATGATAATGATGCGCCGCCATAAAGCGGATGGTTTTATGACGCCAGTCTTGCTTACTAAAATCGCAATTGAGTGCAGTTTTGCATTCTTTGCGCATCAGTTTGTTTTTATCATCAAAATCGTCGGTACCTAAATGGAACAAATCTGCATCGCAAATTATCTCCTGCAATAGCCCGTTAGGTCGCTGCGGAACTTTGGTAGCCATAATACAGTTCTTTACCTGCAGTATAACCTCCTCATCGGCCTGTTGCGCCCGCAAAAACTCCTCAGCAATTTGCGCACTGTGCTCTTCGTGGTTTTCAAGGCTTTTCATGTAACCGGTATCATGAAACCATGAGGCGGCTATTACTATAAAAAAATCTTTATCATCTAACTGGTAATGGTTAGCTATTTGCTTAGCCGCAGCCACTACATCTTCGGTATGCCGGCGGTTGTGGTAGATCAGGCTTTCGTTATTTTGTATTTTAAAATACGACAAAACGTGCTGCTTTACTCGCTCCAGCAGTTGTTGGTAGTTCATAATAAGGCGATTAAAAAAAGTTACTAATATGGATAAGTATCTGAACACATGACGCCGTTACCCAAATATTGCATTGCATAATAATAAAAATTATACCATTTGGTTTTAACGTATAAGCGGCTTTTAAAGGTTGCGGTATCCGGTGCATTTAAACAACGATTAACAAGCCGGTAAATTTTATGCAATATTATACGCCAGAACAGGCTTTTACTAAACTTTACCGTCTCAACCTTGTACTTATAACCATGAACCGCGTCGGTTATTTATCTGTTTTTTTTGCTGTAATATTTGCGTTTTTCTTTTTGCCGGCACAAGCTCAGTATGTTGAAGCTTTTGTGCCAAGGCATTTAGACGACCGCATTATGATGAACCTGGCCGACAGCCGCACGCCTGCCAAAACGGATTTTTACTACACCATGTCGAAAACCAATTTGTATGGCAACGCTCTTGTGCCTGCTGGTTTGCTGGTTGGCGGGTTAATTAATAATAACAAAGAGATGCGCCAAAATGCCCTATACGTTGCCAGCAGTTCGGTTATCTCTTACGGTTTGGTACTATTGGTTAAAAAACTGGTTAAACGACCACGACCGTTCAGGGGCAACTTTAGGGTAATACCGGTTTACATCGCCGGCGATTACTCATTTCCGTCGGGCCATGCCTCTTCTTCTATCAGCACGGCAACGGCGCTCTCTATCGCCTACCCCAAATGGTATGTGATGGCTCCTGCCTTTTTATGGGCTGGTTCTGTTACATACTCGCGGATGTATTTGGGCTTGCACTATCCTACAGATGTAACTGTAGGCGCTTTAACCGGTGCAGGTACAGCGGTTTATTTTAACACGATCCGCAAACGCGTGCAATAACATTATTCCCCTAAATAGCAGAGCGGTTTATTTCATATTAACAGCGCCAGGCTATGTGTCAGACTATCTTCTATAATCAAGTATTTTTATATTTTTGCCTGTTGCAATTAAGCCTGTTTTGGGTTTTGCTTATAATGCATGGATATATCAGTTGTTGTACCTTTATTAAACGAAGTTGAATCGCTACCCGAACTTACCTCATGGATAGGCCGGGTTATGCAGGAACACAATTTTACCTACGAGGTATTACTCATTGATGATGGAAGCCGCGACGGATCATGGGAGATGATCTGTAAGCTTCATACCCAAAACTCCAACATTAAAGGCATCAAGTTCCGTCGCAACTACGGCAAGTCGGCTGCGTTAAATACTGGCTTTGAAGCTGCACAAGGCAATGTGATTATCACGATGGATGCCGATTTACAGGATAGTCCCGATGAAATACCCGAACTGTACCGCCGTATTACCGAAGAGCATTACGACCTGATATCGGGTTGGAAAGCTAAACGGTACGACCCGCTAAGTAAAACCATACCTACCCGTTTGTTTAATGCAGCTACCCGCAAAATGTCGGGCATTGATAACCTGCACGATTTTAATTGCGGCTTAAAAGCTTACCGCAAAGCCGTGGTAAAAAACATTGAGGTGTATGGCGAAATGCATCGTTACATCCCTGTGATTGCGAAGTGGGCAGGTTTTAGTAAAATTGGAGAACAGGTGGTTGAACACCGCGCCCGTAAATATGGTACTACTAAATTTGGTATGAGCCGTTTTATCAACGGCTTTTTAGACTTACTGTCTATATTTTTTGTTGGCAAGTTTGGTAAGCGCCCAATGCACTTTTTTGGTTCATTAGGTGTACTTAGCTTTTTTATAGGCTTAGTAATGACCATCTGGATCATTACTGAGAAGCTCATTCACATTGCCCATAACGAGAAATACCGCGATGCCACCGATAATCCTTTATTCTATTTAGCGCTGGTAGCTATCATTTTAGGTTCGCAGCTGT
>CAJYSL010000220.1 GCA_913777515.1 uncultured Mucilaginibacter sp. | reverse complement strand
TATCAACACATAAAAAAGGGTCTGCAAGTTAAATTTGCAGACCCTTTTTTATGTGATATTCTTATGCCTAATTTGTTATTCCAACTGAACGGCCTCCCCTGCCCGACTCGGTAAATACCCGAAACTGATAGTTCCCTTTTTGAGTTAACGGAGTGGTATAAACTGCGCTATTTACTGTAGGCTCAGTACCGTTAGTAGTATAACGAATGGTAAAGCCCGGAAACTGAACATTAGCTTTAACCGTACCATTTTCGGCAACTACACCAGCCGTCGGTATGCGATACTGGTAGCCTTGATTAATGTAATTGAGTTTAGGTAACTCACGCTTACCTAAAATATTACAAAATTGGCTCCACGCAGTACTGTACAATTCGTCAGCTTTCTGCGTATTAGCCTCAACAGCCCGTTCCGGGTCCTTAGCCCAGGCACGTTCGGCCAGGCCAAGTAGTTTGGGTAACAATAAGTATTCGGTGCGCTCGTCGCCTTCGGCTTCTTCGCTCCACAACTGGCCTTGTATACCCATTATATTATCTCTGCCGGCTTCCGTAAGTTTCTCTTTAGATGCCCAGGCCGATGCCGCTACCGGAGCGCCCATAGAGGTTTCGGTAATGTTTTTTAAGTAGTTATAGGGAATAAATTTGAACGGCTTATCTACATCAACAAAGCCTCCCCAGTACTGGCCAGGCTCATAAAAGTTTTTTTGGTACGATAAATCGAAATACAAGTTGCTAACGCACGACAGGATGACCGGGTAACCGGCATTAGCTAACTGGTAAGCCAAATCTTCAGAACCCCAGCCCAGCACATTGTTCCAAACGTATAAATGAAAATTTTCCTTTGCAAAATCAGGATTGGGCACCTGCTTTTTAGTATTACCCGACTGCACCTTGCGCAAACCGGCTTCTTCCCATCCTGAAGGATATAAGCTGCGGGCTTTAAGCATGTCGTTTATTTTGCCGAAGTAGTAATACCATAAATCGTCGGTTGTTTTAGGAGCGCCTGCACTGGCCAACAGCTTTTGTACCGATGGCGATTTAGTCCAAACGCCGGCAGGCACTTCATCACCACCAAAATGGATGGTTTTTAAAGGCGCTCCCGCCTCGCGGTACATTTTGATGATTTCATCCGTTACGGTTTCCATAAAATTATAAGCCGATGGCAGCGAAACATCGATGACGTTATCATCCCAATGCTGTACCGACGAATAAACCGATTTGTCCTGCAAATTACGCAGCAAATAGCGTTCGGCTTCGGCCTGCTGCCCGGCTTTTATCAAACGGTTGTAACGGGCATCCATGGATTTGATGGCTGCACGCGCATGGCCCGGACTTTCAACCTCAGGTATTACGTTGATATGCCGGGCAGTAGCGTATTTCAGCAACTCGATAAACTGCGCCTTGGTATAGTAACCTGTACCATCCGGGTTGTTTACAGATGGCCCTGAACCATAAGCCGGCTGCAGATGGTCGGTATTGGTTAAGGTGTGCCCACGCTTGGCCCCTACGCTGGTCAGCTCAGGCAGTGCCGGTATTTCCAACCGCCAGCCTTCATCATCACTAAAATGGAAATGCAAATTGTTAAGTTTATACATGCTCATTAAATCGAGCAGACGCATTACTTCTTTTTGCGAATGGAAATTCCGTGCTACATCCAGCATCATACCGCGGTAAGCAAAACGTGGCTCATCGGTTACTGTAACCGCAGGCACCGTAAGCATTTTACTTTTACCGGCCCATGCTTGGGCTGGCAACATGCTTTTTAATGATTGTATGCCATAAAAAGCACCGGCACCGTTAGTTGCCGTAATCACAATCCCATCGGTATTTACTTTTAGCGTGTAAGCCTCATTGCCCATACCCGTAACTTTACGCAGACTGATGGCTTTATGAATACCAACCTGCCCACTGCCTGCGCTGCCTTTAAAAATTTTGGCAAGTTCTGCTTTTAAATAAGCTGACTCGTTTGCAAAGGCTTTATCTGCCGATACTATTGTTTGCGCAGTAAGCATAAACGGCTGCCCGCCGGTTTGATAACTTACCGGTGTCGGGAATATAAGCGGCAAACTGCTTGCTGGTAGGTCATTAATTAACTGATTTTGCTGATATACCATTTGCGGTGTAACAACAGGTACTTGGTCGGCCGCAGAGCGTTGCAACTGCTCGGGTTTGGTGGATGTTACTTGACTAAAATTAGGCATAAGCGTAGTTACCGTTGGAGCCTGGTCGGCAACATAGTAAAAACCTTCGGGCGCATCTGTAAAGTTTACCACCCAGGCACCGGCTACAAACGGCACTTCGAGCGTTGCATTAGTAGCTAAGCCTTTAAAACTATCTTTGGGCGACAGGCAAAAAAAGTCGCCGTTGAGGTGTTCTATTTTTACCGGCCCTTCTACCGATTCGGACACGATTTGCCGGGCAAAGTTGAAGTAAATTTTCCAGCCGCCGGCCGGTATGGGCTGGCTATCGCCATTGGTAAAACGTAATACAGATTTAAACTGCGCCTTGCCATTATAGCTGTTTTGCAGCACTTCCCACTGTATACGCAAATTACCTGCATTAAACGCTGGAACGCTAGTCTGCGCATTAACGCAAATGGAGAGTATCAAAAAACAGGCTAAAAAAAATATCCTTCTCATAGTAATGATTAACGATGAACAATTTACGGTTTGGCCGAATACGGACGGTCTTGCGGTGCTGTACCCCAGGTTGCATTGGGTTTATTTCCCATCTCAAAAACTAACTCACCTCCTTGCATCAAGTCAGCATGCGTAATGTACGACTTAGGATAAGCTTTACCGTTTAACGTCACTTTTTGAATGTATATATTCTGGTCGCTGTTGTTGCGGGTAACCAGTTTCATAATTTTACCGCCAGGCAATTTGATTGAAGCCTCATCAAACAGTGGGCTGCCAAATACATAATTGCCGTTGGCCGGATTTACCGGGTAAAAGCCTAATGCTGAAAATACATACCATGACGACATTTGACCTACATCTTCGTTACCAATGATACCATCAGGTTTGGTGGTATAAAAGTTCTTCATGATATAACGTACCTTTTCGGCCGTTTTCCAGGGTTGGCCAGAGTAGGCATACATATAAGTAACGTGATGGCTTGGTTCGTTGCCATGGGCATATTGCCCTATAAGTCCCGAAATATCATTTGATGCACGTGCGCCCATATCGCCTTTGGCTATAAACAACGAGTCGAGTTTTTGGTTAAAGCCTTTATCGCCGCCCAGTAATTTAATCAGGCCTTCCACATCCTGCGGTACCATAAAGGTATACTGCCAGCCGTTACCCTCGGTAAAATCGCCATGCTCGTGTATAGAAGTAAACGGATTATAAGGGGTACGCCATGCGGTTTCTGATAAACGCCCGCGCATAAAGCCCACCTTAGGGTCGAAGTATTTTTGATAATACTGGCCACGCTTGCTGAAATAAGCATAGTCATCCTGTTTGCCCAACTTTTTGGCAACCTGCGCCAGCGACCAGTCGGCCACGGCATATTCCAATCCCATCGATACAGACTCGGCCGTGCTGTCTGCCGGGATAAAACCCAGCTTTTTCACAAAGTTGGTTCCGCGGATGTCTTGCATGGCTGTTGTTTTCATGGCCTCATAAGCCAGGTTTACATCAAAACCTTTGTAGCCTTTTAAAATGGCATCAGCCATAATAGGCACCGCGCTGTAACCTACCATACAATAGGTTTCGTTGGCCATTAAATGCCATACCGGCAGGCTGCCTTGTTGCTTGTAAATAGCCAGAAAGCTGTTAATCACATCGTTAACCCGCTCAGGCTGTAACACAGTAAACAAAGGGTTTGCTCCGCGGTAAGTATCCCATAACGAGAATGTGGTGAGGTTATTAAAACCCTCATTGCGGTGTACCTTTTTGTCGGTACCCCAATAGTCGCCGTTGTAATCATTAAACACCGAAGGCGCTATCATGGTATGATAAAAAGCCGTGTAAAAAACTTTCTTTTTGCTTTCGTCGGCTGTTTTAAGCTGCACTTTCTGCAACTCCTTGTTCCAGGCTGCATCGGCACCGGCTACAGTTTTATTAAAATTCCAGCCCGGTAATTCGGATTTAATGTTGGCTGCTGCATTTTCAATACTAACCGGCGAGATACCTACTTTAATGTAAATCTTTTCTCCGGCAGTGGTTTTGAAGTTTAACACACCTTTTACCTTAACACCCTCTAAAGCAGCGCCCGGCTTAGCAGCTACGCTGTCATACACTGCAAAGTTTTTGATAGG
>CAJYSL010000219.1 GCA_913777515.1 uncultured Mucilaginibacter sp. | reverse complement strand
CAGGTACACCGCCTAAAACCGATTTATTGCCTTCTTTAAGTTTGATTTGTTCCCAGTTGCGTTTTACGTCCTCTTCGTTGTCAACATCCACATCGGCGTAAATATGCGGGTGGCGGTTAATAAGCTTGTCGCAAACGCTGTTTAACACATCAGTAATATTAAAGGTATTTGTTTCTGATGCGATGCGGGCATAGAACACCAGGTGCATCATCAGGTCGCCCAACTCCTTTTTAATCTCGGTAGTGTCGTTGCTTAAAATGGCGTCCGACAACTCGTAAGTTTCCTCGATAGTTAAATGACGTAAACTTTCAAAGGTTTGCTTTTTATCCCAAGGGCAATTATCCCGCAAATCATTCAAGATAGTTAACAGTCTGGTAAAGCCTGATTCGGGGTTGCTGGCGGTATCTGGAGGAGTTAAAGGCATAACAATGTTTTTTACAAAGGTAAGTATTACAGGTTGGCTTCGGTTAATTTAGTAGCCCTGAGCATTTCGCGCTTGCCTGGGGCACCGGGGGCTTTTTCTACTTTTAAACCCAGCGCTTTAAGTTGTCGTTTTAAATTGCCGGTAATAGCATAGGTTACAAACACGCCGCCCGGCTTTAAAAATTGTACGGTACGCTGTATGGCCTCTTCGTTCCACATTTCGGGTTGATGGATGGCGGCAAAAGCATCAAAATAGATGACGTCGTATTGCTGCTGCGAGTTAAATTCCATCAGCATAGTATGTGCGGTGAATAACGCTACGTTTGGATTGAGCTGTACCGAACGGTTCAATGAATTTGGGTACGCTTTTAAAAAAGCCTGCCACATTGATGCAGAAACATACGCCTCATAACCGGTTTGTGTTATCATCTCCTGGCTGAGCGGGTAAGCCTCAATGCCTGTGTAATGGAGATTGATATTTTTGGCAGTACAGAAATCGGCACTCAGCAAAAAATTAAGCCCGGTACCCAAGCCTACTTCCAGTACCGATACCTCGGTGCTATCCGTGCCTGCCAGAAAATAGCGCAACCCTGCATTCAGAAATACATGCTGGCTTTCTTGCAATGCCCCATGTTTAGAATGATAATTTTCGCCCACCTCGGCATTAAATATGGTTTTTGAACCATCGGCCGTGGTTACGATAGATAAATTACTCATAGCTATTTAAAAGTATGCAGGTTATGATTGTTGATATGCGATTATTTAAAAGTGGTGATGGCTTCTCCCAAATCGTAAACCGGTACGCTACTAATCTGCCCGCTCAAAATACTGCGCGCTGCTGCCGAACGATACCCGGCGGCACAATGCACCACAATGGGTTTGTTAGTAGGAATCTCGCTTACACGGTTACGTATTTCAGGCAACGGAATGGAGAAAGCCTGTTTAAAAAGCAGACCTGCATTTATTTCGTTCCAGTTGCGGGTATCGATGATAGTAAAATCATCAGGATTGGCTTTAAAGGCTTCCAGGTCCAGCTCGTCCGAAACCTGTTTGGCTTGCGGCGGATTAAGTAAGGCACCTTTAATTTGCCGTTCGTAACCAATTTTAGCAGCGCGGGCCAATGCCGTTTCCAGTTTGATTTCGTCGGCTGCAATCAGGTAAAAGGGCTCTTCGGGGGCAACAATGGCGCCTAACCAGGTTTCAAATTTGCCTTGTAGCTGCAGGTTAACCGCACCTTTAATATGCCCGCTGTTAAAGTCGGCTTTAGGGCGGGTATCTATAATTAAAATGCCTTCAGTCAAAACACTGTCCGCATATAAGCGTGGTACTTCTGCAAGGCTTTGCGCATAAGCTGGGGCTCCATATTTATTCAGTTCTACATCAAACTCAAAGTATTGCGGCGTGAATGGCTGGTCGGCAATCAGCTCGTTTACAAACTTTAATTCGTCCATCAGTTGCAGCGCGTAATTTTCGCGCAGTTCGCGGCCAATGGTGGTTTGCAAATCAGGACTCATGTTTTTACCACATAATGAGCCGGGACCGTGTGCCGGGTAAACAACCACGTCCTCGGGCAAAGTCATCAATTTATGCCGGGTAGTATGGTACATTTGCCGGGCCAGATCTTCTTTTTTAGCGGTGATATTGCCGGCTTCTTCACGTAAATCCGGCCGGCCAACATCACCCACAAACAGCGTATCTCCGCTAAACAGGGTAGTGTTTTGTCCGTTCTCGTCGGTTACCAAAACGCATATCGAGTCGGGCGAATGGCCGGGGGTATTCATGGCTTGTAAAGTTATATCCGATAGTGTGATGGTATCACCCTCATCAAAAGTTTGGTGCGGGTAAGTTGCCCCCAGCAACCAGCTCACATAAATGGTTGCCCCGGTAGTTTCATGAATTTCCAGGTGCGAACTTACAAAGTCGGCATGCGGGTGCGTTTCTATCACACCTGTAATAGTGGCCTCGTGCAGGGTAGCAAAATCGTAATAAGGCTGCGGATTGCGTGCCGGATCAATAACTATAATTTGGCCTGCCCGTAAAATAGCGTAAGAGGCATGTGCCAAATCGGTATCATAAAATTGATGTATCAGCATAAGTGGGCAAAGATAAGTTTTAAGGCGCTTGAAACACGGTTTGCCCGGCAGCAATTTGGTCAACCTTATGCCATTATAGCGAGGCGGGTGCGCTGATGTTGAAAATTTATATAGCTGTTAAAACACACATACGCGTATTTTGCGTTTATTGTGGTATTATAAAAACGGGTAATTATCTGGCTAATTACCCGTTTTTATGGTTTTACTTATTTAACTACTACAAATGACAAAATATATTTTTATTACCGCTGCTTTAGGGGTTTGCTTACTATCGTCGTGCGGGCAGCAGATGAAAATGGTTAAAACTTCTAAAACTGACTCGTTGGCTGTTGAGGCGGTTTGGAGGCAGTATGTCAAAGCCTTAGCCACAAAAAACATCCGTACATTAAAAAAACTGTCATTAAGCAGGGTGTACTGTCAGCCTTGTGCCACGCAATCAAACACGGCCAATGAATTGGTTACGGCTGATGCCTACATTAAAAGCACATTGCATATCCTGCCGCGCACTAAACTTTGGGAAGCCGTGCAGACCACCAAGCATTTTGTAGTAACCGAAAAGATTAAAAACTACAAGCCCCAGAATATCAAAACTACCGACGAAGTGCTAAACGTGTATGACATCTGGTATGTAACCCGCCAGCCCGATAAAATAAAGGGATACGAAGGCGTACGTTACGCTTTCCAATTTGTAAAAGAGCAGGGGCAGTTTAAGTTTTTCGGATTGACCTCGTTAAGATAAACGGCAGTCCAAAAACGGGTTGCATTAAACCGGATTATCCTATACTATGCGCTTGTTAAGTTACGACTTAATAAGCGCATTCTTTTTAAAGCTGGCGATAGCAATAAAGGTACTCGTCAGCATCAGGATAGCACCCAACAAGTAAGGCGCTCCTGGGAAATAAATAGACGATGTTTTAGGGTTGGTGAAATGTGCAAATAAGCTACTCATTAACAGCGGACCAATTACCGTGGTAATACTCACTAAACTATTCAACCCGCCTTGTAATTCGCCTTGCTCATTAGCTTCTACCTTGCTGGTAATCAACCCCTGCAATGCCGGGCCCGATATACCGCCTAAACAATACGGAATCATAAACAAATACATTTGCCAGCCCTGAGTGGCAAATGCGATTAAGGTTAAACCAATGGCGTAAAAAAGCAAGCCGGTTACAATGCTTCTTTCCTGCCCCAGTTTAGGGATGATGATACGGATGAGTCCGCCCTGTATGCCAATGAGCAATACCCCGATAAATATACCCAGGCTGCTGATGCTGCTCATGCTCCATTTAAATTTTTCAATCAAAAAAAAGGCCAGCACGGTTTCTACCGCTTTGGAGGCGATGTAAACTAGGGTAAAGGCACTTACCAGCCCGGATATAGCCGGATACCTGTTTAAACGTTTTAAAGCTGCAGCCGGGTTGGCCCGCCTCCAGTCGAATGGTCGGCGGTTTTCGGGCGCTAATGATTCGGGTAGCACAAAATATCCATATAAGGCGTTGAGTAAGGCCAGACCGGCGGCTACCATAAAAGGTATTTTCAGGCCTACATCGCCTAAATATCCGCCCAAGCCAATACCTACGATGAAACCCAGACCGGTAGCCGCACCAATCAAGCCAAAGTTGGCAGCGCGTTTGTCGCCGGTGCTTACGTCGGCAATGTAGGCCGTAGCTGTGGTGCTGCTGGCACCGGCAATACCCGCAATGATGCGACCCACAAAAAGCCAGAATACAGTAGGAGCAAAGGCCATCAACAGATAATCAATACCGAAACCAAAGAGTGAAAGCAACAAGACAGGTCTGCGACCATAACGGTCGCTCAGGTTACCCAATACCGACG
>CAJYSL010000218.1 GCA_913777515.1 uncultured Mucilaginibacter sp. | reverse complement strand
AGTTTAGAGACATATTCCCGAAACTGGCCGTTAAAAATGATATGCTGCTGATTCCGTTTTTGCTGGAAGGCGTAGGCGGCAACGCCAAGCTAAACCAGGCCGACGGCATACACCCCACCGCCGAAGGCGCCAAAATAGTTGCCGGCAATGTGTGGTCTATTTTGAAGGGTGTATTGTAACGCTGGGTTAAGAATAGATGTTATATAACCTCGTCATTGCGAGGCTACGAAGCAATCTCTTTAGGACAGGCTAGCCGACTTAAAAGCCGCCACGCTGACAAGCATAAACGTTGGCTCAGCTTAAAGAGATTGCTTCGTATCCTGGCAATGACGCGGTGGAGAGCCGAGCGCTTTACTTGGTTCCTGGCTCTTGGTTCTTGTCTCTTGACTCTTGGTTCTCGGTTCTTGTCTCTCTACTCACAATTCTATAACTTTCCTGATGCCATATCAAAGATAAATACTTAACTTACCAACGGTTAACTAATCAAAATCACTAAAGTTTATCACATGAAATCGTCTGAAAAATTCAGTGAATTATCTCTGGAGCAACTCATTAAACGGAAAGAAAAATTAACCTCACTCTCGGTAGGGATAGCCATAGTTATGCTGCTGTTTTGCGGAGTGCTGTTTTACCTGGCTATCAAAACCAAAAACTATGCACTCATTGCTGTAGGGACGGGCTCGCTGATGATGCAACTGCCGCTTTTTGTGAGCGTAAACCAAATCAGCACCGAAATAAAAAAACGCGATAAGCAAGCCTGAGAATAATAGCCGGTTAGGGGGGGGCATGGCCTGCCGCATTTAGCTTGCGCGATACACTGACAGCGCTTTCGTGAAGTTATCGTTTGGCCGGTTAAATATCTTTGTGTATGGATATGCCGGATTTATTTCCGTAACTCATATATTAAGAGGTGTGGCATCTGCAGTTTGCATGATTGTCCTGAGTAAGTATTTACGGGGGTGATGAGTAATCAACAGTAAACAACCTGCCCTGATAACACCAGCCTTTTAGGCGCAGCCCCCTAAAGCGGGAGTGGAAGCTCCATCTAAATACTCCGGTATGGAGGACTTTAAATTTACAGCGCGACATTCAATTCTTTCAATCCCTAAAATTCTGATTCAATTCCGGTTCAGGCAATTCACTGCTACAGTAAGCCCTTGGCTGGGGAGCTTAAACTCCACGCACTTTTTAACGCGCAATTTTACAGCGCGCAAATCATCCCTCCCTCGGTAGGGCAGGGAGGGGTTTAAACGCGTTTATACACATCCGGAATCAGAAAAAAATCACCAGCCAGACTTCTCCAAGTCCTCCGCTTTGGGGAGGATTTAGGTGGGTTTTCCAATTACAAATACTTCACATTAGCGCTAAATAACGATGATATCGCCATGTACGAGCGCTCCTCGGCGGGCGGCGTGCTTGCGGCCGGAGGTGTAGCAGCGGGCTGGGTATTGGTTTTAAGCTGAATGCCGGTTTCGGACAGGGCCTCTTTAAATTTTTTGAATGAGCGCGACAGTCGCGGGTTTTGGTTTTGGGCCAGGTAGCTTTCCAGTTCTTGCAAAGGATGCTCAAAACCCTCTAATACATCGATGCCTTTTTGCGCCTGCTCGGGCGAAATTGCGGTTAAAGTTTTCATAACTAAAATGGTTTAGGGGATACCTTAAAGGTAAACTAAAAGTGTTTAAATATCAAAGTGTAAATGATAATATTATTATTTAACTTATTGGTAATAAATGAAAAGTGTATTATAGCTTATGCCGGCGCGATAGCGCAGGTATTAGATATGCCTGCTAGTTTTTGCAAGGCGATATTTTCGTGGAAGGCAATTTAGGTAAAGCGGCTAGGCTGGCCTGGCTGTAGTTTAGCCTCATGGAAAGGCTCATCCAAAGCTTTGTTGGTGCTAAGTCTTTTTGTGGATGTTCAATCTTTCGCGCCTGCAATGCTGATGCATATCTGCCTTCTAAATGCTAGTAGCAGACCGGACTTGTATTTTTGTTAACCTGTCTGGTGGGATGCAGATATGCATCGGCATGACTGGCCGCATATCTATATGGCCAACAGGGGTTAGTCACTCATCCTTAACGGTAAACGCTCCCTGGTTAAAGGCCTTTAATCAATATATTTAATTTCGGTATTGTTTTTAAGGTACCTGCTGATGATCGGCACATCCTCTCCATCAAATGATACCCTGGCCATACTAACTTTTAACGCGCCCGGCTGATTATATCGGTAAGCCATGTAGTAAAAGGCGCTATGTCGCTGCCACTTTAAGTTGCACGATAACACGATGCTTCCATCGCCGTTTTCATCTGTGTTTAAATGCCCGTTAAAACGGGTGGTAACCGGGAATGCACACAGCACTTTTTCGGACATTCCGGCAAGTTCCTTGATTTTAAAATCGGTGTTTTTGGTAAGCCTTTTGCGCGTTTCGGCATCATACAGGGTGTATTTAAAAGATGTACTGCCCGGCATATACATATCGTGCTGCTCCGTTTCGGTTAACTGATCGAGAGGGAAATCGGTAGGAAAAGTAACCAGGATGTGATTAATAGGCTCGGGTTGGGTATTCATCAGCGTAAGCACAAAATAATAACCCGCATTGAGGCACCAGCCGTCGTTTCGGCTTTCGTCGCTCACGCAATAGCCCTTAACCGATAGTACGGGCACGTTATCCTTAATCTGATCGGCGCGTGCCTCTATTTTGTCGCGCGCGGCCTGCTCTGCTTTGTTTTTTTTTGCCTCGCCGCTAAAATCAAAAGCCGTCTTCATTTGCTCCAGGATGCTCTGGTTTTTTTCGAGCATCATCACGGGGCTTTGTGCGGTAGTGGAGTTTTGCTGCGAGAGGTAATCGTTTTCGACGTTATAAGCCGCCCTCTCGTCGAGTAATTGCTGCAGCTGCGATGTATCGGGTTTGCGAAACAGGTGATGCCGGTACTTAAAAGTCCAGTACAGGGTGGCTATAACCGTTGTAACGGCCACATAAATAAGGATAGCGGTGATGCTGGGCAAAAGATGAAAGTTTAGTTTGCTGCCCTAAAGTTATTATATTTTTTGAAGATGAGGGAATGCCAATGAGTGAATGGAAGCCAACGAATGAATGAGTGAATGAGCGATTGATTGAATGAAAACCAATGAGTGAATGAGCGATTGTTCTGATGCTTGTCTCTTGATTCTTGGTTCTTGTTTTTTGGCTCTTGTCTCTTGATTCTTAGCTTTCTCTCAGCCCGTCATGGCGAGGTACGAAGCCATCTCTTTAAGCTGAGCCAGCGTTTATGTCTGTCATGCTGCACACTTCGGTGTTCATTTGCCCGGTTTTTGGCTGTCTGGCGGTTTACCTGTCCTAAAGAGATGGCTTCGTACCTCGCCATGACGTGCTTTTCGGATTGTTACAATGCGAAAAAGAAAGAGTAAAGATGCTCCTCGTCTGTACTCTTGATTCTATATTCTTGATTCTTAATTTTTGCCTTTGCCAAGCAAATTATCAATCGTTGTATTTACTTTGTTCTCAAAGTTATCCTTGTACCCGAGAATGGAATGCCTGATAATGCCTTGTTTGTCGATAAAGTAAAAGGTCGGAAATCCGCTGACATGGTATGATTTAACTACCTCTGCCGCGTTGAGCAGCGAAGGATACGCTATCCCGTAACGCTTGTCAAAATCCAGCACTTTCTTTTGGCTGTCCCTTTCGGTCAGGCTGGCAATCACCACATCCTTGTTTTTATATTTCTCATAAAGCTTATTGAGTGGGTTGATAGACATCATGCAGCCTGAGCAGCCAATAAAGTAAAAATCCATCAGCACCACTTTGCCTTTCAGCTCCTTTAACGACATGGTTTTACCGTGTACGTCGGTTAGTGTCCAGTTGGGTGCCATGGTGCCATCAGGCAGCAACGCTAACGGCGCCTGGTCTGCACGTGGCTTAAAACCAGCCTGAACCGTAAAATTTGCTGCAGTTACACCCGGTTGATTTGTTTTATAATCAAAATACCTGGTTTGGTTGTACATATTATTGACCATGCCCCCAAACTCGTATTTGCTTACGATGGTGACCATAGTAGGCAGGCCGGTTTGCTTGTTTACATAATAATGCCTGTAGGTAAACAAATGCTCGTTTTTAAACTGCGCATCGTAGGCCTGGGCAATAAAGTGGGTGTTGCTTTTGCCGTCTATCACGGTATCTGCCAGCAGTTTGATAGGGAAGGGCTTTTTGGCGTAGCTTTGTCGTAAAAACTGTAACGCCCCGATAACCGACAGGATGAAATCGCTACCTGATTCTTTTTCTACAGAAAAGGTACTATCACGAGGTGATAATCTGAAAAAATCTTTCCCGGTGTATACATCAGTAACGTGGAAGTTTTCGTTTTGGTGGTCGGTTTCGAAACTATACAGGTAGCCGAACAGCTTATCATCAGGAGCCTTAAGTAATACCGCTGTATTATGTGCAATGATGGTATCCGCGCTGACGTCTTTAACCTTGTTTACCGATCGGTAACTTAAATTGTTATAGCCCTCAACCTGGTGCAGCAGATTATCAATCAAAGAGATTTGCGCGTTGGCCGTGGTCGTGATTGATACTATACCGAGGCAAAGCATCTGCCTGATGGCTTTAGGTAAAAGGTTACACATGGTGATAGGGCATTGATGTGTATAAAGGTATAAAAAATAGGCGAACCCCCTGCCCCCTGAAGGGGGAGCAGGAGTTTGATGAGGAGGGAGGAGTGGTGATTTGTTTGAATATTTATCGCTGCCGCAAGCCTCCTGGCTTGTGGCCCGCTGATAAGCCTATCCGACGTTTAAACCACTTTGTAAACCACAAGCCAGGAGGCTTGCGGCAGCGAAGCCCCCCAATCCCCTAAAGGGGGAGCGTTTAATTGTTGGGGTTGACCAAAAATTAAGAGGATTTCAAATACCCAAAAGATTTTTTTTAGAATTCAATATATCAACCTGCAAATTTAAAATCCTCCCTCACGGGGAGGATTTAGGTGGGGCTGTACTTCTGCTCCCCCTTCAGGGGGCCGGGGGGCTTGGCCTTGAGCTTAAAAATCAAAAATTTACCGCATCTTTGACATACCTGCAGCAGCCACGGCGCACGGGTTTTTCAATGACACTTAACAAACATCATTACTATTTAGGCAAGTTTTGCCTGCTGGCCATGCTATTGGCCTCGTGCAAGGCCATTAATTTAACCGAGCAGCTCCCAACGGATACGTATACCGTTTCGGCCGCGCAATATAACCGGTTGCCCGGCGCCGCGGGTAGCAATGCGGTCGAGGGTACCGGTAAAATGAGTGTGGATGTGTTGCAGGATGATTCGTTGCTCGTTTTGACCCCCGCGAGCGGTAACCAGCAGCCGTTGCGGGTTAATTTGGCAGCTGTTAATCGGCTAAAACTCAAACGTGTCACCTTTGATTTGGATGTGCTGACCGTTCCGTTCAAAATCAGGCCGTCGGTAGCAGGGTTTCCCGAGCAACTGAATGCCAATTTTGATGCCGCGATGTACTTTGGCCGCCGGGTAGACCGCTTTACCATCGAAACCACCCGGCGCGGCCGCACGAGCAAAACCCGGCTACGCGGCACGGGCTACGGTTACGGCGGTTTTTTGGGCGTGGGCTCCGAAGCGGTTAACCCGTATGTTACCCGTAATCGTATTGATTATGAATATGATGGCTTTGTACTTAACGGCGGCGTGGCCGGTATTTATGATGCTAAACGCTTTAACCTGGGTTTGGCCCTGGGCGCCGATTTTTTGGTAGACCGCAACCGCCACGACTGGATATACCAGGGCAAACCATGGATTGGGGTGTTGTTTGGTATAAATTTGAATTAATAGCCGCCTGGCCCAGGCCCGCTGAAGTGGGAGTTTTTAAATGGAAGGGTGGATTATCGTGCGATTACTATGCAGGCGTACCCGTTGGCGGGCCACAAGCCAGGAGGCTTGCGGCAGCAGTAGATATGTCTGAACCGGAATTTCTGAAATTCGCAGAGTTGGGCGTCTAATATAAAATTCAAAAGTCCTCCCTCCCGGGGAGGATTTAGGTGGGGCTACTCTTCTGCTCCCCCTTCAGGGGACCGGGGGGCAAAATTTATTATATTCGTGCATGAAATTTAAACCTATCCTTGCCCTGTTTACCTTGCTGGTCATTTTATTTAACGTTACACACGCCCAGCCGGCCAGCTACCGCACCGAACGCTCAACCTTCGACATTACCGCCGCGGTAGGCTTTGCCGACAAAAATACCCGCGACCATTTTGGCACCACGTTTTCGGCCGGGTTGCGCAAGGAGTGGTCACTCGGTAAACTGATTTCGCTAAACGCCGCGGCCGACTATATAACTATGCCAATCAAAAACTCCCCCTTTAGGGGGCAGGGGGGCTCACTCAACCTGATTAACCTGGGCGGTGGTGTCACCATTTACCCTAACTGGCTGGTAGCCAAAATACTCAAACAGAATTACGACGACAATGAGGCCCGCAAAGATGGTTTTTACATCGATGAGTCGGTTGCCTGGAATCTGAACAGCAACCCGTACGGCAGAGCGGGCGACATGTTTACCCTTAAAATGATGGCCAACTTTCATCGTTACCGGCTGAGCAACGGCGTAGCACTATCGCCGCGAATAGGTGCGCAAACGGTGTTTTTTAACCGTATAGGCTCGCGCCATGTGGACTATAGCCATCTTTTAGTGGGCGTTGCGCTTAATTTTGGGCGGTTTGAGAAATAGGCCTGCATCCGGATATATATTTATAAAAATATACATATGCCCAAACTTGGTTTAAAAATTGTCCGTATAAAAAACTAATGCCGGGCGGGATATGTTTAAACGCATGGCTCGCGAACCCAAAAAAGTTTAATGCTAAACAAAATACCAGTTTGCAGGGCGATAAATGACTAAATCAATTTTGTGAGACGGCTTTTTACAGTCCGGCCGACGCTTAATTGCCTGGTTTAGTTTTATTGGTGTCATAGCTTAATTGATGCCAAAGCTTGGTAATGAGGATTGTTTAAGTTGGTAAAGCTGCCTAAAATTGACGCGTATAATGCCGTAAGTAATTATAATCGCAATATTATCAGTTTTAGATGCAGTTTAGCGCAGATAGTTTAGGCCTTGTGTGCATATTTGCGTAACGCAAATATTTCGCTCATGGTTTGTGTTTTGTGCGAACAGTGGCTGTTTTTGATTTTGTGCGGTATATGACAGGCAGCGGAGACGGGTTTTAAAATTGCCGTTATGGTAATGAAAGAATCTATTTTTTACTATTTGGCTATTAAATGGTCTGTTTTGTTTTGCAAATGATATATTTACCTGCTTTGTACCCGCAACATTAAAATGGGAATATTCAGAATCTTATTAGCCGTAGCGGTTATCCTGGCTCATGCAGGCGCCCTGAAATGGTTAGGGATGATTGACGGCGCCACGGCTGTTGAGGCTTT
>CAJYSL010000217.1 GCA_913777515.1 uncultured Mucilaginibacter sp. | reverse complement strand
CTAATGATTTAAAAAAGCGCCATCCAAAAATTAACCGCCTGCGTGCCGTATTAAGTTTGGATGCCAAAAACGCAGCAATTGTAACCAAAAGTGCCGACCTGAATATTGCCGTTAGCGAGTGTATTTTGGGTGCCTTATCGTATAACGGACAACGTTGTACAGCTATCAAAATCATCCATGTACATAAAGATGTAGCTGATGAGTTTTTGAAGTTGCTGAGCGAAGGTATTGCGAAGCTTAAGTACGGCATGCCATGGACTAAAGGTGTGAACCTGACTCCGGTAGCAGAGCCCGGCAAACCGGCCTACTTAAAAGAGTGTATTGATGATGCTTTGGCTAATGGAGCCCAGGTAGTGAACGAAAATGGTGGCGAAACCGTAGCCTCATTTGTTTTCCCGGCGGTAGTTTACCCGGTTAACGAAAAAATGAAGTTATATCGCGAAGAGCAGTTTGGCCCGGTTATCCCGGTTATTCCGTTCGAAGACATTGAGGAGCCAATACAATACCAGATTGACTCGCCGCACGGCATGCAGGTAAGTATTTTTAGCACCGATGCGCAAGAGACTGCTAACCTGATTGACCCGTTTGTGAATCTGGTAAGTCGTGTAAACATTAACGCACAGTGCCAGCGTGGCCCGGACGTGTTTCCGTTTACCGGCCGTAAAGACAGTGCCGAGGGTACGCTTTCGGTTCATGATGCCCTGCGTTCGTTCTCTATCCGCTCATTGGTAGCCACCAAGATGAATGATGCCAACAAGCAGTTGCTGAACGAGATTGTAAACAATCACGATAGTAATTTCCTGAGCACGAATTACATTTTCTAAGCGCTCAGCAATTCATGTAAAACAAGAATGCAAGCTTTTCGAGGCTTGCATTCTTGTTTTATATGCAGAGGGTGATGCCTAAGTAATGAGCTATTCCCGGTTTTTAGTATCCATGGTAATGGTAACCGGCCCATCATTTACCAGGCTGATTTTCATATCAGCACCAAAAACACCGGTGGCTATCGTTTTACCGGTTATTGTATTCAACAGTTCAATCATCTGTTCGTAAAGCGGTATGGCCTTATCCGGCCTGGCGGCCCTGATAAACGATGGGCGATTACCCTTTTTGGTTTGAGCAAATAAGGTGAACTGCGAAATCAGTAGTATCCCGCCGTCAACATCTGCGAGGGCTTTATTCATCAGGCCGTTCTCATCGCTAAACACCCGCATACCCACAATTTTTTGAGCCAGCCATTGTGCATCTTCGGTAGTGTCGGCATCCTCAACACCCAATAACACTAAAAAGCCGGTGTTAATTTGCCCGGTTATCTGGCCGTCAACCGTGCATGATGCGCTTGTTACTCGCTGTAGTACTGCCCGCATAATTTAATAGTTAGTTATTTAAGTGAGATGATTAGGACCGGGTATCATTACCGTTATAAATGCTCAGGTAGCTTTCGTAACGCGAAGGCTCAATCTCCCCGTTTTCCAAAGCTTCCAATACCGCGCACCCCGGCTCGTTAATGTGCCGGCAGTTATGAAAGCGGCAGCTATGCATCCGGTCGCGCATTTCCGGAAAAAAGTGGCTAAGCTCCTGCTTCTCAATATCGATAATGCCCAATTCACGTATACCCGGTGTATCGATGATGGAGCCGCCGCCCGGTAGGTCGTACATTTCGGCAAAGGTGGTGGTGTGCATTCCCTTATCGCTCCATTCCGATACCTCCATGGTACGTATATCTAAATCAGGAAGTATCGCGTTCATCAAACTGGATTTGCCTACACCCGAGTGGCCAGAGAAAAGCGTAATCTTATCTTTAAGCAGCGTAATTAAATGGGGGATATTAGTGCCTTTTAAGGCAGATACCTCATGGCAGGGGTAGCCCAGATTCTGGTAAATGCTTTTATACTCGGCTAAAATCTCTAAGCCTTCATCGCTAAACATATCCAGCTTGTTAAATATCAGGCTGGCAGGTATGTCATATGCTTCAGCAGTTACCAGAAAGCGGTCGATGAAGCCCAGCGAGGTACGGGGCGACGCCAGCGTAACCACCAGAAAAGCCTGGTCGAGGTTGGCGGCAATAATCTGCGCCTGTTTAGACAGGTTGATAGATTTACGGATAATGTAATTTTTACGCTCGTAAAGCTTATTAATTACACCTTGTTGTTGCTCGGGCTCCAAATCAAAATCAACTTTGTCGCCCACGGCAACGGGGTTGGTAGTGGTAAGGCCTTTGATACGGAATTTGCCTTTAATGCGGCAATCGTACCTTTGCCCATCAGGTGTTTGCACCTGGTACCAGCTGCCGGTTGATTTAGTTACGAGCCCTTGCATAAGTGTGCAAAATTAAAAAGTTTGTTTCCCTAACTAAAATAAAACCGTTAACATTTGTTTTTATAAAAATTAAGCCTTTAATTTACGGCTGTAGGTCAACTACATATAAACATGATTTTTAACAGCACTATTATTATTACCATTATTACCATCGGCACAGCGCTCGGAGGAAGGTAATTGTATGGTGTAATCAAAACATAAAAAACCAGCAAGGCGCCTTCCTCCACATAGAGGAAGGCGCTTTTGTTTTAATATGCATTTATGAAAGTTTTAAAGTTTGGAGGCACATCAGTAGGTACAGCACAAAGCATCGAGGCTGTAATGAACATTGTTAGGCATGAACATCAAAACGGCGAAGGTTTGGTAGTGGTATTATCGGCCATGAGCGGCGTAACTAATTTACTGGTAGAGATGGCCGACAGGGCTGCCGCGGGTGATGACTTTGCCAAGTACCTGGCCGCGCTCGAAATCAGGCATTTTGAGGTAGTGAAGCAACTGCTGGATATACCGCATCAAAACCCGGTATACACCCGCCTAAAAATTTATTTTAACCAGCTCGAAGATTTGCTGCAGGGCGTAATGGTGCTGCGCGAGCTTACCCCCAAAACACGCGACCTGATTTTAAGTTACGGCGAGCGCTGCTCTACACTGCTAATCAGCCGTATGGCTTTACAGTATTTTGAAGATGCCATTTTTGTTGATGCTACCGAGGTCGTTAAAACTGATAGCAGCTTTGGCCAGGCCCGCGTCAATACACCATTAACCGAACTGCTGATACAAGGCCTGGCGCAAGAGAACGCAGGCAAGGTGTTGTTTGTTACCGGTTTTATTGCCAGTAACGATGCCGGCCAGGTAACTACCCTGGGCCGCGGCGGCAGCGACTACACCGCAGCCATCTTTGGCGCAGCGTTAAATGCCTCAGAAATACAGATATGGACAGATGTAAACGGTATGATGACGGCCGACCCGCGCATGGTAAAAAAGGCGTTCTCGTTACCCGAGCTGTCTTACACCGAGGCTATGGAGCTTTCTTACTTTGGTGCCAAGGTAATTTATCCGCCAACCATGACTCCGGCTTTCCTGAAACGGATTCCAATCGTCATCAAAAATACCTTTGATACCGCGTTTGCAGGTACCGTAATCCGTCATGATTGCAATGGGTCTAACCTGCCTATAAAGGGTATATCATCTATCGAAAATATTAGCATCATCAACTTGCAGGGCAGTGGCATGGTAGGTAAAGCCGGTTTCAGCGGGCGCTTGTTCTCGTTGCTGGCCCGTGAGCAAATCAACGTGATGCTCATTACCCAGTCGTCATCGGAGCATAGTATTACCTTTGCGGTGCAGCCTGCCGATGCTGAAAAAGCTTGCCGACTGATAGAGCAGGAATTTGAACTGGAACTGGGCGCCCGCAAACTGGAAAACCCGGTTATCGAATCGAGCCTGGCGGTACTGGCTATTGTGGGCGAAAACATGAAGCAAACTCCCGGTATGTCGGGCCGCTTGTTTCATGCGCTGGGCCGTAACGGTATTAACGTTCGGGCTATCGCACAGGGTTCGTCGGAGTATAATATCTCTGTAATTATCTCAGCCAATGATTTAGCTAAAGCGGTTAATGCCGTGCACGATGCGTTTTTTGTACAGTTTAATAAAACGCTTAATGTGTTTTGTTTAGGTACCGGTAACATTGGTAAAACTATGTTTAAGCAGTTAATGCAGCACACGGAGTTTTTAGAAGAAAACAACAGTATACAAGTTAAAATTGCCGGTATCAGCAACACCCGTAAAATGACTTTTAATGCCGAAGGATTAGACTTAAACACCTGGCAGCAGGACCTGGATGCTGATGGTGAAAGTGCCGACCTGGACGAGTTTGTGGACCGCATGAAGCGGATGAACCTGCCTAACTGCGTTTTTGTAGATAATACCGCCAGCCCAAAGCCTATTGCCTATTACAAAGGGATTTTTGAGTCGACCATCTCTATTGTTACCTGTAATAAAATTGGTAACTCGGGCGAGTATAGTCAGTACAAGGGTTTTAAAGATGCAGCCCGCAAGCACGGTGTAGACTTTTTCTATGAGACCAATGTGGGGGCTGGTCTGCCGATCATTCGCACCCTGAAAGATTTAATGGTGAGCGGCGACCGGGTACAAAAAATCGAAGCTATTTTATCGGGCACCATCTCTTACATTTTTAATAATTTTAAAGGTGATGCCAGTTTTCATGATGTAGTGCTATCGGCCCAGGAAAAAGGGTATACCGAGCCAGACCCACGCGACGATTTGAGCGGTAAAGACTTTATGCGTAAAATACTCATCCTGGCGCGTGATGCCGGTTACCACATGGAAGCCGAGGATGTACAGATTGAAAATATATTACCGCAGGCCTGCCTGGATGCACAAACCGTCCCTG
>CAJYSL010000216.1 GCA_913777515.1 uncultured Mucilaginibacter sp. | reverse complement strand
CACCTGAATATTGGAAAAAGAAGTATTAGAGTTAATCGTCACGCCTAAGCCTTTGGCGCCTTTGCCGGTTTTGGTTTTAACCAAAATAACGCCCGCTGCCGCACGGTAACCGTAAAGGGCCGCCGCGTTGGGACCTTTCAGTACGCTGATAGACTCAATATCCTCCGATGGGATGCTGGCCAGCGCGTTCGGGAAATCGCGCGAGCCATTGGTGCCCTGAAACTGGGAGTTATCTACAATGGTTCCGTCAATCACAAACAGCGGCTGGTTGTTGCCCGAGATAGAAGTTTCGCCACGGATAACGATACGCGACGAGCCCATATCGCCCTGGCTGTTGGTGATGTTTACACCGGCAATTTTTCCGGTTAAAGCGTTGATAAAGTTGGTTTCTTTGGCCTCGGCAATGTCTTTACCTTTTAAGCCCTGCACCGCGTAGCCTAACGACTTTTTATCTTTAGAGATATTGAGCGCCGTTACCACCACCTCATTCAGCGAGTTAGGCTGTTCTTCGAGCACTATTTTGAGGTCGGCCTGGTTGCCGGTCACCGGTATTTCCTGGGCAATGAAGCCCACGAAGGTGGCCCGCAGCACATCGCCTTTCTGTACATTTAGGGTGAAGCGGCCATCGCCATTGGTTTGTACCCCGTTGGTGGTGCCGGTAACGGCAATACTTACGCCGGGCAACGGCTGGCCATCGGCCTTGCTCACTACAATGCCGCTTACCTTGAGGGCTTGGGCAGCGGCGGTTTTAAACAGCAGTGCCTGCAATAATATAGCAAGCAGCAACAGATACTTTTTTGACATTTTTTTTGTTCGGGTTGTAAACATGAGGCGCCATACGGATGGCCTTAGAGCAAGCCACGGGGCGTGCCTTTATACCTCAGCAATAAAAGATTTAAATAAAATTGAAATGATTGAGCGGCATGAGGCCGCAGCAAGTATTAGCACAAACTGCAACAGCAGCAGCAACAAGGATGGGCAAGTACAGATGAGGATGAGCACATGATGTGGCGGGTTGCAGGCGATGTAGTAGCGAACCCTGATGGCGTGGCCGTTATCCGCCTATGCGGATGCGTAACGGTAGCCTGGAGCGATAAGTAAAAATTTGCGTTCATATACTGTTTTGTGGGATGATGTTTGTTTTGTTAACAGAGGCGTGAGGACGGATTCGAACCGTCGTACTGGGTTTTGCAGACCCGTGCCTAACCACTCGGCCACTCCGCCATGGGCACCGTTTACAGCGATGCTTTTACTAGTGACTGGCCGGCCAGGCGGTTAATCACATTTACCATTTCACCAAATTCTTTTTCGTCATATAACCGTGTCAGGAAAACGATTTTCCCCTTTTGGTCAATCACCACGTTGCGGGTTACGCCCGACTTTTTGTTGGCAAAGCGACCGAAAATATCGGCTCCAGGGTCGAGCGCCAGCGGGTAAGTAATCTGCATATCCTGGTGGAATTTCTGCACTTTCTCCAGCGGTTCGTCGCGGTCTACCCCTATCAGTACCACGTTTTTATCCTGATAGGCTTTCCAAACGTCGGTTTCCAGGTGCGGCATTTCTTTGCGGCACACGCTGCACCAGCTGGCTGTAAACTGCAACACCACTACCTTACCGCGCAATTGTTTAAGCGAAGTTTTTTGTCCGTTTTGCAGCACCAGCTCAAAATCGTCGGGTGCCTGGTCGCCCACCTTTACCACGTAACCGCGGTCGGCATCAGCCGGGGCAGGCGCTGCTGCAGGTGGGTTGTTTTGCTGGGCGTGGGTGGTGTTGGCAGTTAGCAACAAGGCCGCAAAACCCAAGACGTATGTAATTTTTGACAATGTTTTCATGTGTTATTAAGCAGCTAAGGTTTGATAAATTTGATGCAGGTCCTCCAGCACACGGTCAACCTCGTGGCGGGTATTTAACTTACTGAACGAAAAGCGGATATGGTCTTTGTCGTCGGCGGCGGCAATGGCCTGCAATACATGTGATGCCGAACCGGTAGAACAGGCACTCCCGCCCGATACCGCAATGCCGGCATCGTCCAGACATCGTAACAGGTTGCGGCCATAGGTAAGCGACGGTAAGCCTACGCTAAGCACGGTATATAAACTCTGGTTGGCACTGGCCGAGTTACCGTTAAACGTTATGCCAGGCACTTCTTCCATCAAGCGGGGAATCATGTAACTTTTTAAATCCTGGACGTGCTGACGGTGCTCGTCGA
This sequence comes from uncultured Mucilaginibacter sp., assembly GCA_913777515.1. GTDB lineage: Bacteria > Bacteroidota > Bacteroidia > Sphingobacteriales > Sphingobacteriaceae > Mucilaginibacter. The sequence goes on along the minus strand of CAJYSL010000216.1, from coordinate 11,159 downwards.
TATGTGCATAAGCAATTTCCAAGGCTTTAGTCAACCCCACAATACCGTGAATATTTTCAGTACCGGCACGTAAGCGCCCCTCCTGCCCGCCACCATGTATCAACTGCGACAGCTGGATGCCTTTGCGGCAAAAAATAAACCCTACTCCTTTAGGCCCATGAAACTTATGTGCCGATGCCGCCAGAAAGTGAACTTTCAGCTTTTGCAGATTGAGCCGGTAGTGCCCCATGGTTTGTACGGTATCGGTATGTAAAAGCGCGTTGTAGCGCTCACTTATTTCGCCTATTTGGGCAATGTCGTTCAGGTTGCCAATCTCGTTGTTGGCATGCATTACCGAAACCAGGCTGCGCGGATTGGTTTGTAATAATTGCTCCAGGTGCCCGAGGTCGAGATTGCCTTTGGCATCGTGCTTTATAAAACTGATTTTAATTAGTCCCCGGCGTTGCAGGTTGCTCAGGGTATGTAGTACAGCATGATGTTCAAACCGGGTGGTGATGACATGTTGTATACCATAACCGTGTACGGCAGTGAGTATGGCGGTGTTATCGGCCTCGGTACCGCCCGAGGTAAACACAATCTCTTCGGGCAATGCGCCAATTAAACCGGCAATGGTTGCCCTGCACTGCTCAATGGCCTGACGGGCCTGCCGCCCCTGCGTATGGTGCGACGATGGGTTACCGTAATGCTTTAGTAAATACGGTATCATGGCGTTAAATACATCGGCGTCGAGTGGTGTAGTGGCTGCGTTGTCTAAATAAATACTCATAGCTTTAAAATGCTGCTTGTTAAAAAATCAGGAAAGTCTTGTAAATCATACCCAGAGCAGGCTGCAGCACAGCACAACAATTTTAACAAGCAGGAATACTTGTTATCTTATCTCCCTTATGCAATTAATTGCATAAGCAGGAATTAGCACCTTGTACAGCTTAAAAAGCGGTACAGGTTGCTAAGACGTCGCAGGGCCTTTCCCTCAGTCTTTCTGGATAAGTTGACAAAGAACCATCGTTTACGGCAGCAAATATAAAGCAGAAAAATATAATTCCTATAGATTTTGTAGATATTTTTATTTTAAGAGGTTTTAATGACAAAAGGTAGGTTTGAAAGTGAGTTTTTGATAGAAGATTTACCGGCCAAAATAGCTTTGTAACAGCGTTCAGCTTAAACAAAAATCGCTGCAAATTAGCACTTTAACGTGTAGACTTGCAGCGATTTATAAAGCTATATTTAAAGCTGTTTTTTATTTAGCGGGATTAATCTTCCACCAGTCAAAATAAAACAGGTCTTTTTCTCCTTTAAAAACAACGTATACATCGTGTACACCTTTCACATTTTTAACCGGGGCCTGTATGCTGGCAAAAACATCGCCCTGGGCAACCTGAGTAACGTTGACCGTACCCAGTAACGGGCCATCAATTTTATCGGTATGAATCTCCATTTTGCCGCCGCGCAATGCCGCTACACAAACCTCAATGGTTGCTGAGCCCGACGCGAAATTGACACCCTGCACCTTCAAATAATCGCCGTTGTTAATTGAACTCACAAAGATGCGTTCGGCTTTCTTTTTCCCTTTGTCCCATGACACATTGCGCTCCCACTCGGTTACATTATCCGTTTTCAGGCCTTCGCTGTAGGCTATGGTTTCGGCCTCTACCCTGTTGTACGGATTCAGCGTTCCGAGCTGCTTTACACCGGCCGTCGACCAAAACGGCAAATGCTTGATGGTACCGTCGGGATTAAAAGTCAGTTCTTCGAGCGATACCGACCGCCGCTCATAGTGCTTTGACATGGTTTGCTTCATGATATTATAGTTGAAGCCGAAAACATACCAGGAGCCCTTGTAATTGATAATGCCCGGATGATTGCCCGACGAACGCGGGTCGCCATCCATGATGCTTCCGCCGTATTCCCACGGGCCGGTCGCACTTTTGCCCATGGCGTAGCCAATGCCCTCAGGGCAGCAGGTTGAGGCATAAGCCATGTAATACTTGCCGTTGCGCTTAAAAGCCCAAGGACCTTCCTGGTAATGGAACGGATCGGGCTTACCAGCCACTTTGGCAATAGATGGGTCTTTGATAATTTCGCCCGAATACGAAATCATATCGGGATTGAGTTTTACGTAGTATAAGTTGGGGTTGCCCCAGTACAAGTAAGCCTGCCCGTCATCATCAATCAGCACGGTGGGGTCAATGTCATCATTACTGTTCTTAATCAGCGGCTTGCCAATCGGGTCTTTAAAAGGCCCGTACGGACTATCAGACACCAGCACACCGATGCCTACATTGTTGGGTAGCGGGCAGTACAAATAAAACTTATTGTTGCGGTGTACACATTGCAGTGCCCAGGCGCCGTTATCAATACCGCCCCATTTAAAATCTTTTACTGAGGCCACTGCGCCATGGTCGGTCCAGTTTACCATATCGGTTGAGGTATACAGCAGCCAGTTTTGCATCTTAAAGCCAAATGCATCGTCTTCATCGTGCCCAGTGTACAAAAACACGGTATCATGGTACACCATGGGCGCCGGGTCGGCCGTGTACTTGGTTTGAATAACAGGGTTTTGGCCAAACGCAGTGGCCGCCATGGCACAAAGCATGGCTAAAATGCTAAAGGTTTTCATACAATTGGTTTATCAGGGTAACTGCCATAAGGGCGGGTAGTTACACACCACAAATATGGCTATGATAAATAAAACTGTAGTTGAAAAATGTAGCAGTTATGTTGAAATGTTGGGACTCATGAGCGATAAAATCTGTCACGGAACGAGTTTTTGTAAATCCTGCACGGTCAGAAACTCCATTCTGGTAATATTTAACTTTTGGGACAAAGCGCTGTTTTGGTCCAAACAAAAATAGCTTGGATAGCCACCTTTACCCAGCAAGGCCATCAGTTCGCCCGACAAATTTTTATCGATAAAAATATGGGTACCGGGTTGCTTAAGCTCTAACACCTTGGTTTTCCAGCGTTCGAATGTGGAACGGTCGGCCGTACACAAATAAACAAATTCAATAGGCATACCGGCCGCTTTATTGTGCAGCTTTGCGCTGTACGGCATATCATTGAGGCATGGTACACACCAGGTTGCCCATAAATCACAGATGACGGCTTTACCTTTAAAATGCTGTGCAAACTGGCTTAAAAACTCAGCTGCTTTCATCCCTTTCACGGATGACAGTGTGGCACCAAATGCGTACCTGCCCACAGGCGTTCCAATTACCGAATTGGCACTTATGGTGCTGCCCTTGTGCAGCGCCTCATTTAGTTTATTTAATTTAGTCAGCGTTAGTCGTTGCTCATTTTCTACCACAGATTTTACCCAGGGCGTATGTATTTTGCTTAAGATACGTTGATGTATTTGCGGGTTTTCATCCAGGGTACTTGTGGTTTGTTTTAAGCGTAACCTGTCGGCATACGGTACGCCCATCAATTCATCAAACTTGGTGTCGTTCTTTTCAGCTTTGCTGTAATACGCATAATAAAAAAGATAGGTAGCAAAAAGTTCGCCGTCATTAGATACCAATTTTGGCCTGTGGCTTTTTATTTTTTCCCATAGCTCGGGCGTAGTATGCCCGGGCATCCAGTGCCAGAGCAGCGTACTGTAATAATCTGACAATCTTTCGTTTTCGGGTATCCAGGCATAAGGAGACGGATGCAGCTTAACATATTCCTGTTCAATAGTTTGCACCAGCTTGCTCAGCGAATCCAATTTGATTAAATAATCGGCTTGTGTTGACTTCAGTGCCTGTATTGAACTACTGATAGACAGCTGGTCGTTACGTTTAAACAATATTAAGTTATTCATCCAGGCAGTAAGCGCTCCATCCTTGCCGGCATAGGTTACCCCTTTACCGTTAAACTGCACGTTCTGCTTTTTTAATTGTGCAACATTTAGCGTTAAATTTAGACCCTGGTTTACGTAAAGGCCGGCGTAAAAATAATCGCCTAAGCTAAGCCATACTTGCTGATAGGGATACGGATAAGGTAACTTTACTTCAAAACTTCCATCGGCTTTGATAGCCGCAATACATTTTTGTTGCATTTCTCCCATCGGCGTAACAGGCGTATAGGCAACCTGCAGACCAACTAAATCCTTTTTGTTAAAATTGATAAGCTTGCCTTTAATAACCGGCGGCCGCGATTTAAAGTAGTAGGAATTAAATGCACCGTCGGACAGTGAAACGGATTGTTTTGCAGGTTGGGCAAGAACTAATTTTGCAGCAAGCAAAAGGCAGGATAAAAGCGATAAGCGCATGGTTGAGGTTTTGATTATCGGAAGTTACGGAATCAAATTGAGTTTAAAGCACTTCCAATATTTTTTAGCTGTCAAGATTATTACACCTATTTTGTAATATCTAATAAATAAATATCCCCTTTACCTTTATTACATTCGCGAAAAAAGGTTTTCGGTAATCCAAGCTTTAGGTCTACACGGGTTACCATTTTCGGGTCACAGTCTCGACTGTTATTTTCAAATATTAATTGCCCATTTACCATACGGTTAGGTAAGTCGTCGATAGTTATTAAAAGGTAATTCCCGACATATCGGTTATGAATATCGAAAACGAGAATACGCGATGTAGCCCTTTTTGAGAGTCCCCAATACCAAACTGAGTTTACAATTTTGTAAGTGACACCTTGCTAGTTTTTACCTTCCCCAAATAGGTTAAATGAGTTTCGGTTTGATCTACCTTGTTCCACCGTCCGAACACAAACCTTTTACCGTTAATTGCTTTTTGTAAAACAATCAACTCTTGATCTGCCTTATGATGCTGCCCAAAAGTAGCTGAAGCCGTCAAAAATAACAGGCACATATAGATAAATCTAGACACGAATTTTGGTTGAATGATTATACTTATTATTTTTAAGTCAAAAAGTAGTTAAGTACCTAAATGATATATTTTTTTAAAAAAAGCATATCAGTCCAAAACTTCTAGCCTCAACTCTACCGTTTCCGTTTCTGGGTTGAGCGGTTCGATTTGCCAAAAGTTGCTGAATTGAAAAATTCGAGCTTTATGATAAAGTATAGAGAGCAGCCGGTTACCCCGCCATTTAAGGTCGAATTGCTGGCCATGGTCGGCCACCAGATTAGCCTCAGATAACTGGTCGGAGGTTAATTTTTGTCCGTGCAGCACCAGGCATACCTGGTTGGCTGTAGCAACGGTAGCGTCTTCGTCAGCTTCAATCAATACGGCATCCAAGGTCCCATAGGGAGAAGTAACTCTCTTCAATTCCGTAAAGTTTAGATTGCTCACACCCGAACTACACGCCGTCAAACAAATCATTAAACTCAGGCATAAAATCGCCGGATTTTTCATCAATTTAAAAGTGATTAGATGATGGTTATTTTAATTTCAAAGGCAAAAGCAATACACAGATTTTCTTACTCAAGATCAGTTTTATAAAAGACCGACCAGTCAACAGTAATCTACACCTTTTTTTAACGCCTTAGTGCCTTCAATCTGTAAATTGCCTGTATATCAATTTATAAATTTGGGGCAGACTCTAAATTATAGAACTGGTTTAAACTTTTAAAAGAATACTCAATTAAACTAAACATCCAAAACCGGCGATGCCAGAAACATGCACACATCCTCGGCCAAGACCGACAAAAAGGTTTGGCGGTAAGGCTGACAGTCTTTTACCTGCGGCGGCAATTGGTCCATGTAGCTAAAATGCCCGGCTTCTTCGTCGATCTCGAACTTCACCTTTGCCGCGTCAGGCAGCTTTAGTACAAGTGCCTGAACACGATTAAGCGGTACAACTTCATCCTGTTCACCGGTACGTAGATAAATCGTAGCCCCAATGTTCAGCGAGGCTGCCGGGTGCATAAAAAAGTCGGCCGCAGGTGCCAGCAAAACCAAGCTGTCAAAGTTGAGTGGCTCGTGCACGGCAACCTCGTCCCGGGCTCGCGTCCATGCCTTTGCACCGGATAGCACCAGCAATGCCACGCAGCCCAGTGAGTGCCCCACGCCAAAGATAGGCAAACCGGTAAGTGCATATTGTTGCATTGCCAAACGGAGCCGCCTGATACGGGTTTCTAAGTCTTGCTTTGTCGGCGCCTCGGCCGGCAGCATATCAAAATGCGGCGCAACTACGGCATATCCCTGCCTGGCCAGTGCCCGTAAAACTCCCAAATGCCGCAGCGGACTACCGCCGCGCCCGGCAGCGAAAACCACCACCCCGACTGGCTGTTCGACTTCTGTCAAGGTTACTGCAAACGTGTTTTGACCGTCGGTGAGTTGTTGGGTGCTTTCGGTGATGTGCATGGGTTGGTTTTAAGGTGGCGCAAGATACGGAAGCCCCCCTTAAATCCTCCCCTGAAGGGCAGGACTTGTGAAAAATAACAGGGTAATTCTGTAAATTCTTTAATTCAGTAAATTCTGATTCAGACAAGTAATCGCAACCGCAAGCCTCCAGGCTTGTGGTTTACCAAGCGGTTATATCACCGGCGTGCCTGTCAGCGGGCCACAAGCCAGGAGGCTTGCGGCAGCGGCCCCCCCCAGCCCCCTAAAGGGGGAGCTTTTGAATAACTTGGCGGGCCGGAAGCTTGCGGAAGCGAATGTCATCTCATTGGTCGGAATCCGAATTCACTGAATTAATGAATTTACAAAATTGAACTGCCACCCTGCTAATCAAAAACTCTCCCTTTAGGGGGCTGGGGGGCTTATCTTCCACAAAAATTTGCACAATAAAATCTTATTTCTACATTTGTATCGCAAACGATTTAATCGCAAAAGACATTAACTGACCTTATGAAGACTTTGTATGAAACCGGTGCTACGGTGACTGGCGGACGAAATGGTAAAGTGAGTAGCCACGATGGCGCTTTAGATATTGAAGTAAGAATGCCCAAAGAGCTGGGTGGCAACGGTACGGGTTATACTAACCCTGAGCAATTATTTGCAGCCGGTTACGCCGCTTGTTTTGACAGCGCTTTAAATTTGGTAATGAGCCAGGCCAAGGTAAAGCCCGAGTCGCCATCAACGGTAAAAGCCATAGTAGGCCTGCAACAGGGCGAAAATGGTGGTTTTGGTTTGGCTGTTGCCCTGGATGTAAACATTCCGGGTGTGGATAAAGCGCAGGCAGAGCAACTGGTGGCCCGCGCGCACGAGGTTTGCCCTTATTCTAATGCTACCCGCGGTAACGTAGATGTGAAGTTAAGCGTGGTGTAACGCGGTAGCAGGTGTTTATATATATGTGAGAGCGGCCGGGAGCGGTCGCTCTTTTTTGATTTGAAAACGACATCATCTTTTTTTCGCTATTTTATTAACCAATAGGTAAGTTTGCTTGTTAGTGGGGTGATGCGATGCGTGCACAGTTGCCTGCACCAGCCCAAACAATTATGAAGATACCCCATACCAACGAACGTTACCTGCTTGATAATCAGCTCTGTTTCCATTTATATGCAGCCTCGCGACTCATGACCCGCTGCTACCAGCCCGTGTTGGATGATTTGGGTATTACCTATCCGCAATACCTGACGTTGATGGTACTTTGGGAACACGATAATGTAAATCTGACCTGGCTGGCCGACCGGTTGAAGTTACAATCTAATACCCTCACCCCGTTGCTCAAACGTATGCAGGAACAAGGCTTGCTCATCCGCAACCGCTCACAAGCCGACGAGCGCAGCATCTTAATTTCGCTTACCGAAAAAGGCCGCAAACTTAAAGAAGAAGTGCCCCGCCTGCAAGATCAGCTCTCCGAAATCGGCATCACCATCGAAGAAGCCATGGAACTAAGAGATTTGCTGGCCAAGATTGTGAGTCAGGTAAAATAGTTCGGTAGTTGATGAAGCCAATAAGTGATTTTTGAATGCGTGAACTGGCAGGTCGAATTTTTCACCCTTGTCCTACTCTCTGTATTCTTGATTCTATACTCTTGACTCCCCTCTCGGTTCTTGCCTCTACTGTTGCGGCATGCCGTTCGGATCCATCCAGAAGTACTCCCAGTGATGACCGTCCGGGTCGTCAAAGCTATGCTGGTACATAAAACCATAATCGTTGGCCGGGTTTGGTATAGTGGCTCCGGCTGCAACGGCTTTGTCTACCATGTCGTTTACAGCATCCTTACTGTCGCAGGTTAAGGCAATAGAGCATTCGATGGATTGATGCGCATCCACAATGGGCTTGGTGGTGAACGTTTTGAAAAATTCTTCGGTCAGCAGCATTACGTAGATAGTTTCGCTGATAACCATGCAGGTAGCCTTTTCATCAGTAAATTAGGCGTTAAAGGTATATCCCAGTTTCGTAAAAAACTCGATGGAGCGGTTAAGGTCTTTAACCGCCAGATTGATGAATACTTGAGTTGCCATATGTTTGATGTTTTGATATATTCAAAGATATCGCAATCTTGCCCGACTGAGTATGTACGAACGCGACAACATAAAGGGCAAATTGCGACGTAATTAAAATCAGAATTTCAGAAAGCGGCTATATTTAAACGGCCGACTTCTCCGAAAGCCGCCGTTTAAACTTACTACAGTTTTTTACTTTTTATAATTGCCTATTAGGTTTAATGTTAAAAAGTAAAGATATCCCCCCTGGTCAATTAATATCCACGACAAGACTTTGACTCCCCCCTTACGAAAAGCTATACAATTGGGGTAGGTTTTTCCATCCTGTAACACAAAAATTCGATATACATCCAGCCCGTCCATTCTTTTAAACTGGTCTCGTAGTTTATCGTCGAGCTCCTTAATCTCTAATATTGGCTCAAATTTAAGTCTGTCGATATCGGTGGCTTGGATTTTTCGTTTAAAACTCCGCACATAAAATTGCAGGAACTTCATCCGGCTTGCCAAACGAGCTTGGTTAGTATCGGCCTTGATGTAAGCAATGTCAACATATTTTTCACCGAGCAGATTCTCATCAATCTTCATACTGTCCGTCTTGATAAGATAACGACAGAAGTCTTTGAAGTTCTTTATTCGTTGAGCGTTTAAACCCTGCGCATGGCTTGTCATGGAAAAGGTGAGCAAACTCACCAGTAATAGAAATGTTTTCATAGCCGCTTTAGCTTTTTTGATATTAATGTGCTTAAGTGATTTAGTGACGCACAAATAAACACCAAATTCGACCTGGCTTAATTTGACTTAAATCAAAAAGAGCAATCCATCAAAAAGACAAATGCTAGTTATTGAACCGAGAAAAATTTGAATAATATTATTTAGCGTACACCGAGTGTCTCGGTTACCAAAAACACCTTGCAGACTTTATCATCCTTAACAAAAAAAGAAATTTATCGCTCACTTACAATGCAGGCAAAACCACGGTAAAAGCACTGCCATTACCTAAAGTAGATATTACATTCAAGGTTCCTTTTTTATCAGCTACAATCTGTCGCACCAATTGCAAGCCGAGGCCATATCCGGTTTCTCCGCTGGTGCCTTTGGTAGAGGCGGTGCCATTTTCTAATATGGCGTTAACCACTTTCTTGTTCATGCCGCGGCCCGAGTCTTTTACTTCCAGCTTGAGCTGGCGGTTGCGGTCTTCGCCTGAGAGATAGAGCTCGACGGTGATGAAGCCACCCTTTGGCGTAAACTTAATAGCATTGGATACCAGGTTACCTAAAATTTGCTGCAAACCATGTTTGGTAATCGGTTGCCAAGCGGTGGCTTCAGATACGAATACCTCAAAGTCTAAATTTTTATCTTTAATTCGGGGCGCAAAAAGTTGCTCCAACTTCTTTTTGAGCTGTAGTAAATTGGTTTGCCCTTCGGCGGGGGGCAATGTTTTTTTTTGCCGCTCATCCAGTAATATCTCATCGGCAAGTTCGAGCACCGAGTGGCTGCTGTCTTTAATCAGTTCCAGGTAGTGCAGCAAATCTTTTTTACTGGCGTCAGGGCCTTCCTCGGCAGCTACCTCGGCTAAACCTTTGATGCCACCCAAAGGTCCCCTAATATCGTGGGCTAGCATGCGCCTTTCAACCTGCATCAAATGAATAGTGTTTTCGAGCGCGGCGTTACGTTTCAAATCGTCCAGGCGGCTCATTACCTCACCGGCCAGCAGCTGCAGCATGCTTTTTTGTTTTCTGCCCAATGCAGGGTTTTCATCGTCTAAAACGCACAAGGCGCCTATTGCCAAACCCTCTTTAGTTTTTAAAGGCACGCCATAATAATAAGACAGCGCCGTATTTTTGATGTAAGTTTGCTCCTTAAAACGGTCATCAAGCTTAAGGTTGGCAACCTCAAATTCCTGCTCAGCTTTAATCGTGTATTGGCATACCGACTGGTCTTTGTCCATATGCGGCAGGTCGGTGCCCTGCCTGGCTACGCTCCACTGGTTATCGGCGTCCAACAAATTAATAAGCGATATACTGGTACCGGCAATTTGTGAGGCCAGCGTAGTTAAATCAGAAAATTTTTCCTGTAACGTCTCATAATCGAGGTTATAAGCAGCGAGCGCATTTATTCTTTCGAATTCGCGCGGCATTGCAGGAGCGTCTAAATTCATCAGAGTACCATTTAAATTAGTCAGGATTGAGGGCCTGAGTAGTTAACTTATACGCAAATACATACCTTGAAGTTGTGACGTAAGCCTACCTGTTAACTGCCTAAGCTTATGGCTAAGATAAGCACTGGCAACTTCAATACACATTAAATAATTCTTAAACTAACATTTTACAACCTACACGAGTGATTTTCAGAGTTAAAAATTTTACTTGGTGCGTATCCGCTCGCCATTGCTGTGAGCGCCAAATTCGGGAGCATACATGCATTGCACAGTGCTGATGCCTGTAGCAAAGTTTCCGGCTTGGGCTACACGCAATTCATAGTCAAACACATAATTACCTTTAGGCAGGATACTCAAAAAGAAACTGGTAGCAACATCTTTGGTAACCTGGTAATACGACAAGCCATCTTTGTATTTATAAGCCGACAATATATCAACAGGCTCGCTACCCGACGAGCGCATATCTTTTAGCTGCACGTATTCAAAATCGCGGTTTGCGTTGATATATATCACCACTTTGAGCAAGTCGCCGGTCTGAGGTTGATGCTGGCTATCAACTGCAACAAGCACCAGCTTACCATTTTTGTCTTGCTTTTGGATAAAATATTTCCGCTCCAGCGCCAGTTCGTTGCTTGATGCTTTAACTTTTTCAGGAATTTCGGTGTATTGCCAATACATGGCGCCCCAACCAACGGCTTGCGATGGGTT
>CAJYSL010000215.1 GCA_913777515.1 uncultured Mucilaginibacter sp. | reverse complement strand
TTGCATAACTTTGATTTAAGCTAATTTATTGTGGAAGAAAATTGCTTAGCTGTTTATCAATCCTGCTTGCAGGCTCTCAGTGGCCTAATGAACTGTTCAAACTTTTAAGCAATAGGGTAAAGGGATTAGCATTGCGAACGGCTTCCTACAGCCAACGACGACACTTAATCTTTTCTCTTTACCCGTTTTCTTCTACTTTAAATTTATTCCTTTTCCTCACTAAAACAAGGCCTACACAAACATAGGATGACGACGCTTTTTTAGCTAACGGCTATGATTTTGACTACCAGTTAAGACTAGTTAATCGTCCGGCTTGGTAATTTAAACTAACAGCCACGCTTTCTTATTCTCACCATGAACCATCATCTATCAACTACGAACTTCCCGCACTCACCCTAACAACGTTCGCTTTATACCCATTTCCAGGCCCCGCAGTTCGGCCAAGCCTTTGAGGCGGCCGATAATGGAATAGCCAGGGTAAGTGTTGTAATTATAATCATCTAACAGCTTGTGGCCGTGGTCGGGGCGCATGGGGATGGCTACGTCGGTGCGGCAGGCTTCGGCGCGTTTTTGCTGTTCTAAAATTACGGCTTTCATCACGGCATACATGTCGGTACTGCCGTTCAGGTGGTCAGCTTCGTAAAAACTACCGTCGGACTCGCGCTGCACGTTACGCAGGTGTAAAAAGTGGATATGCTGACCCAGGCGCTCTACAATACCCGGTAAATCATTAGCCGGATTAGCGCCCAGTGAACCGGTGCAAAAAGTTAAACCATTGGCCGGCGACGGGCACGCATTCACCACATCCAATAAATCCTGCTCGGTAGATACGATGCGTGGTAAGCCCAAAATAGAAAACGGCGGGTCGTCGGGGTGAACGCACATTTTGATGCCTGCCTTCTCTGCATCTGGGATGATAGCCTGCAGAAAATAAGCCATGTTTTGCTTCAGCACCGCAGCATCGATATGCTCGTATTTTTTAAGATGAACTTTAAATTCTTCTATAGTAAACACATCGTCGGTACCGGGCAAACCGGCCATAATGATGTTGGTGAGCTGTGTTTTTTGCTCTTGGCTCAGGCTGTCAAAATAAGCTTTGGCAGCTTGCTGCTGCGCTTCATTAAACTCTTGCGCGGCGTCGGGGCGCTGCAAGATGTATAAATCGAACGCGGCCAGTGCAGCAGCCTCATAACGCAGGGCCGATGCATTGTTGGCCAGGCGGTAATCCAGGTTGGTGCGCGTCCAGTCGAGCACGGGCATAAAATTGTAACACACCACGCTCAAACCGGCTGCCGACAGGTTTTTAAGCGTTTGAATATACTTGGCAATATAATCGTCGCGCTCGGGCCCGGCAATGCGAATGCTCTCGTGGATGTTAACGCTCTCTACTACTGACCAACGCAGGCCGGCCTCTTCAATCATAGCTTTGCGCTTCTGTATTTCTTCGGGGCTCCACACCTCTCCTGCCGGGATGTGATGCAGGGCGGTAACAATGCCTGTGGCACCGGTTTGTGTAATCGATTGCAGGGTTACCGGGTCTTGCGGACCGAACCACCGGAATGTTTGTTCTAAGTTACTAATCATAAAAATTGTAATGATTGCCCGCCATGCTGGTTTGCACCGTTAGCGTTGGTGAATATAAAAAACTTGTCAGCGCTTCACCAAATGAGATTGGAATTTATTGAAGTAGGTTTTACAGCGGCTATCCAGTTAGAACTACATATTGAGCCTTTATTTATTATGGAGTAATTCATGATTTTTATAAAAATGAAAACCGACCAGCATTATTACTGCGCAACCTACTGCCCATTGCTGTGCATGATAAACATACCAATCAAACATCAAGTGTAAAATATAGAAACTGATACCAATATAAATCAAATTAAAAGCCAACAATCCGTAACGGATGACCGACTCTTTAAACAATGTCGGCATCAATCTGGACCTAACAACTGTAATATTGATGAGTATTGCTGGCATAACTACAACGCTAATTACGATCATCATGACGATTACCAGTAACAGACTGCCAATGGTTAACAACCTGGCGAACGGTTCATTTAACAGCACTATCAATGGAGGCGGAACCAAAGCAGTTACCAACCAATATTTCAGGGTGATTTTTGAATCTTTATACATTGTAAACTCTAACGATGGCTATTTTTAATAAGAGAATTAACTACAATTAGGCTCTTTAATCCGCCGCTGTTTACGCTCGCATGTCCTAAATAACTTTCTTTAAATGTACCTTTAACAGTAACATCACGATTTTGAAAACCTTTGGCAATTAAACTTTTCATCTCTTCCCTATCAAAATTTAAGAAAAACGCATTTTTCTCCAAACAATAACTAAAATCGTCTTTGCTAACGTAAAGCACGTTACCTTCAAACTCAATGTGCAAGTAACCACCAACATACACGCGACGGTTATAGAACTGCTTAGGGTTGGCAATCAACTAAATCATAGATACCGTTTGATAAGATGAATCCTGACACGTTAAGGCAGTATCAGTTTCATTTTAGTTGGATGAATAATTAGGGGCGTTATAGTGACAACTTATAGTGATAAATATAGTTAAGGCTGCTATCATACCTGAAATCAACTTTTTCATGCTAGATAATTAAAGCATTTAAAACAATCAGGCTTCGAAAGTCAGCTTCAAATCACGCTTTGCCAAACTAATTTTATCAATTATCACTGTAGACAATGAATCATCGTAAATCATTGCTGAAAGCTCTTTAAACTGCAGGATAGAATCTGCCAGGATATCTTCGTCTTCATATTTTATTTTTTTCAAAATCAATTCGCGGATAGCCAGATTTCGGAAAAGCCAAAGTTCGTCAACTATAATTTGTTCAAACTTTAACATCTCCAGCTTTTTAAAAGCAAGCAACCAGTCCGGAATTTGAGAAACGATATCAATATTTTCGTTCCCTGCCATAAAGGTTGACTGCACCACCAATCGCTTTATCTCGTATAAGTCATCACCTATGGCATTGATGATCTCGTCCTGGTTAAAGTCGGCGGTTACAAAGAGCATCCAGGGCGCATCGTTAAGTCCTACTAAAATGCATTGGGTATTCAAGTACAACACCTGACCTTTACCATCCAACCCATCATAGTTTATACTGACCGTATTATAAGATAGCCGGGGCACCGGGATGTCGTCGTTGTTAGAAGTGCTCATGGTTTTAGGTTTGTAAGAAACCTAAAGATGAAACGAAAATATGGGAATACCAAATTTAACCGGCAAACAGAACTTCAGCCAGTTATATGTAATTAGCAGATTAAGAAGCTTTCTCGTTATGCCTGCAAGCCCGGCACATCTTTACGCACCTGCTCACGCCACTGTTTGCCGTAAGTAGCATCCAGGTAACGGAAAATGGTTTTATTATAGGCTTCTACCGAGTCGGCCTCGGGCGATATGCAGCCGTAATCGTGGTATTGAACGCCGTATTGCTGTTCAAAATGCTCTTGCCCGTGCTGCACCACAGGCACCTCGCCGCCAATGAGTAACAATTTTACCTGCTTTTGCTGAATATCGTTAAGCGCATTTTGCCGGCCCACGCTAAACAGCGATTGTGCTTTAGACGATGCGTTTACGAAAAGACAAAACAAAAACAGTAAAATTTTCATAAGCGTTGGGTTTAAGATGAAGCGGAATGGGTTTGAGTGTAATTTACGCTAATGGTTTAACTGCATCTTAAAAAAAATATTGCCGTTGCCACACTTGCAACAGCAATATTTACCTTATACGGAATGATGCGGGTAAAAGTTATGCTTAATGTAGAGCCAAGAGCTAAGAACCAGGAGCCAAGTATTGGAATAAGCTTATAGAGTCAAGAACCTGGGCCCGTAATCAAGAATGCGGACAGATGTACGCTCTGTGATTTTGATATCAAACCTCTTTGAGTCATCGCCCTTGTCTATGAAAATACACATTACCTCCCCCACGTCTTTGCGAGGATACGGGCGCCATCTCTTTAGGACAGATAAACGCTGGACAGGCTTTTACGCTATGTCTAAACGCTGGCTCAGCTTAAAGAGATTGCTTCGTATCCTCGCAAAGACGAACTGAGTGAGATAGCCAAGAGTATAGAATCTAGAATATAGAAATTGAGTGCATTCATCTGTTCATCGCAAGTATCAGGATCTCTCATTATCATTCGAGATGACAGGATGAGGAAAGAGCCAAGAGAAAAGTTATTCCAGTTAACATTCTTATTCATAACCATCTGCACATTTACAAACCTGCACATCAAATATTCACTCATCCACTCATCCACTCATTCTATAATTCACTCATTAGCTTTCATTGCACTACATACCGTGTATTCACACTTACCGGCCGGCCAGATTTGCTGAGTCCTTGCACGTTGATGTTGACGGCTCCGGCAAAGTCGGGATTACGGAAGCTTACGTTTACAGGTACTCCTTTTTTGAGCATAATATTAGGTTGCCATTGCAGGGTGGCCTGGGTGCGCGGGTCGCCGTCGTTGGTAGCCCCGCTGGTGATGGGCGAATAAAACTTTTTAGCCTGGTAATAGCCCGGTAAAATAAACTCGTAGGCATCTCCCTCGTGGCGGAAAGCGGTACTGTTGAGGGTGAGATAGATAATAAATACCGGCTGACTGCCTATTTTGGTTATTCCGCCAACATTGCCATTTAAATCTACAAACGTACCCGAAGCGCCGCTTACCTGTTTAAGCGACGGCGGAGCCAGCATACGCTTAATCACTACCTTATCAATTTCTGACATACGCAGGCTATTGTATTTACCGTAAATAGCAGTTTTTACATCATCTTCGGTATCGTCATTCAAAGGCTCTTCATAACCGTTGGCGATAATGCGCGGTTGCCAGGCTTTGCCTTCGGCCCAAAAGGCTACACCATCATCGGCCGCTTTGGCTTGTTTGGAGTGGTACAACAGCCATTGGATAAAATTCTGATCTTTATCGGCAGCGGTGGGCGTTAGCACCTCGTCTTTGTAACCAAATGAGGTTACGGTAATGTCTCTCAGTCTGATGTAGTTATTAGCGCCAACCCGTACTTCTTTAAGCTTGATGGTATCAGTAAGCTTTGACCGCTTGGCCACGGTTTCGGCAAATTTCTGATTGCTGCTGCTGATGTCGGGCGCGGTATTATTATACAAGCCCTCATCGGCAGGGGTTTGGGGCAGGTAACGGGCCGAATCGATATTCAGGTTGCCGGCTAACTTGCCTGCGGCGTTGCGTGGGGTAAGACCTACTTTAAAGTTGCCGTACTGTATCACGCTGTCTATCACAAAACGGCCGTTTTGGTCGGTTGTAGCCGCATATAATTTTTTGGATGGTGCCTTGGGTGCATAGAGGCCCACTGTATAACCGCCGTCCGGCTTTTTGCCGCCTTTATCGGTAATACTGCCGCGCACCTGCAAACCCTGCTCGGGCAGGTACGACAGGGCAATGCGCTCACTGGCCAGCCGCTGCCACAAATATTCGCGCCAGCCCTGGGTAAGCAATAGTAAATCAAGTTGCTTGTAGCGCTGCTTATTGTTGCGGTCAAAGTACCGGCTGGCATGTTCAATTTTACCTTTGATGTCCGAATGTAGCATCAGGTAAGTTTGCAGGTTATTATCTGCATCAATGGCGTTAGCATCGGTAGCGGCCAAGGATACATTAGCATCCTCATTAGCCTGCAATTGCACGGTAACGTTTTCGCTGAGCGCATAGCGGCCTTTACCGCTGTTAATGTTTACGGTATTGATGGAGTCACCTATAGGACGAATGTATACCAGGCGCTCGGCGTATGGCTTTTTTTGGTGATAAACCGTTAGCTGGTTAATTCCCGCAGGCAGTTGCGCAGCCGGGATGCGTATGGCCGATACCGGTCCGGCAGCATTGAGTGGCTGCCTGAACATCACCTTACCGGCAAACCTGCCCACGATGAACGAACTGGTATCGGACTGCAAACCGGCCATTGTTACCTGCACCTGCAGCAACGAATCGTTTTTGGCCACCCGTAAAATCGCACCGCTTTTAAGCGCGGCGGGTACGGGTATTGTAGCCGGTTTTAACGCCCCGCCCGAAACTTTAACGCTATAGGTTTGCCCGGCCAAAGGCAGTAAAGTAAACATACCCATGCCGGTACTATCGCAGGTAAAGCGGCCTACTTCGTCGCCGTTGTTGTTGCTTACCAGCCCGGTAGCGGACAGGCCCCTGCCCTGCCGGTTTTCGGCCTTTACCGCCACAATGCCTACCACGCTCTCTACCAGCGAACCGCCTTCGGGGTATAATCCTACCTTGATGCTGTTGCTATCTGTTGCGGCCATGTTTGGCGATGACGCGTTGGTACCATTAGCTTTGACCAGCGACTGCGCCTTGAGCGACCCAGGTCTGCCGTCGATCACGTGTATGGTGGTGCGGTAAACAAATTCGTCGCCAAAATTTTGCATCCAGCGGGTATAGGCCCGCAGTTTATAAGTGCCTGAGGTTATATCGGCAGGTAAATCAAAATCGCCATTACCAGCGCCGTTATTGAGGCGGATGATACGCCGGGTAAGCAAGCTGTCATTTGGCTTAAGCAACTCTACATACAAAGTT
>CAJYSL010000214.1 GCA_913777515.1 uncultured Mucilaginibacter sp. | reverse complement strand
TTGCATAACTTTGATTTAAGCTAATTTATTGTGGAAGAAAATTGCTTAGCTGTTTATCAATCCTGCTTGCAGGCTCTCAGTGGCCTAATGAACTGTTCAAACTTTTAAGCAATAGGGTAAAGGGATTGGCATTGCGAACGGCTTCCTACAGCCAACGACGACACTTAATCTTTTCTCTTTACCCGTTTTCTTCTACTTTAAATTTATTCCTTTTCCTCACTAAAACAAGGCCTACACAAAAATAGGATGACGAGTTTCTTCAAAAGGCATGAGCCATGAACCATAACCCATGAACCATCAACGCTCCCCATCCCAATAACTAAATAACCCAATAACTACCCCCTAATAACTCAATAACAACAAACCAAAAAAATGGCACAATTTACTTTTACCAATAATACCTATGCAGGCGAAGCGCTGGCCGGGTTTATGGCCAGCACCCTGCTCGAAGCCGACTCGGTGAAACGCGGCTTGCTCACGGTGATTAACGATGTTAAATCGCGCAAGCTCATCCTGGATGTGGACGACGATATCGTATTGCAAAACCCGTCGGGCATGTTTAAAGACCAGGACACCACCGCTACCCAAACCGAAAGCTACCTGGACCCGGTAGTGTACGAGTTTATGAAACAGGAGCAGTGGGACAAGCTCGTAAACTCGTGGGAGTCGCAAAGTATTAAGCCCGGCGCTTTCAGCGATTACGAAGGCGTGGTCGATTTGTCCGACTTTTTAGTGCAGCGTTACCTTACCAAAATACAAATTGCCAACGAGCGTTTGTATTGGCTGGGTAAAAGCAACGTGCTGGAGGCTTCGTTCTCGGCTGCTTTCCCAGGTTTGCTGCCTAAAATTGCAGCTAATACCGATACCTATAAAGTTAACCTGTCGGGCAACCCTGCCGCCAGCATGAGCGTTAGCGGCATCACCGCCGCGGGTGTGGTTACGGTAAGCAGCACTGCAGGTTTGGTGGCCGGCGATATGATTACCTTTACCGGCATTACCGGTAGCATTAAGGATGATTTATACGGCGACATGACCGGCCAGTCTTACACTATCAACAACGTAACGGCTACCACCTTTAAGTTGCAGCGCAATTATAACGAGGTTAACAAACGCCGCAATGCTACCTTTACCGGTACAGCTACGGCTGGTGCGTTTAGCTACATTAATGCAGGCAACGTTATCTCGGTATTGCAGTCGGTTTATGCCCAGTTGGATTATGCCGACCGCGTGCAGCCCGATTTTAAAATCCTGATTCCGTTACATGTAGCCTTGGCTTACAAAGAGGCGCAAGCCGCCCGCGCGCTTAACGTCTTGGGTGCCTTTAGTGAGGACAAAAAGCTGGAGTATTTAGGCATCCCGCTGGAACCTATGAACCATTTTTTCGCCAACTGTATTGTAGGCGCCCGTACCTCCAACTTGTTTTTAGGAGTCGACCTTTTGGGCGATGCCTCCGAACTGTCTACCGTTTACCTGAAGCCCTACACCAACGATAACGTGGTGCGTATGAAAGCCCGTATGAAGGCCGCCACTGAGGTGAAGTTTTACAACGAAGTATTCTACTTAGGTGCTTAATTACTAATTATTTAAAATCAACTATATCATGCCCGACTATAACAAAATAGCAGCTGGTTTTGCCTTGGGTGCAGCCAGCCCCGTAACCTCAGGTATTGAGGATGTCATCTACATTTTTAACGAGAGCGACTTTAATATCTCGTACAACAGCACCAACCCCTTACTGGTTGAAGGCTTAACGCCCGTGGCGGCCGGCGGTAAACTGTACAAGTTTGAAGGTACCAATAACAGCTTTAACGCCGTATCAAAAATGGCCAAAACAGCGGTTGGTCCGCGCTATACCGAAGAG
Organism: uncultured Mucilaginibacter sp.; assembly: GCA_913777515.1. Taxonomy (GTDB): domain Bacteria; phylum Bacteroidota; class Bacteroidia; order Sphingobacteriales; family Sphingobacteriaceae; genus Mucilaginibacter. The sequence goes on along the minus strand of CAJYSL010000214.1, from coordinate 17,427 downwards.
GTTGATTTTAACCTGGCCGGTAACAGTACCGACATCAAAAAGCAGATACAAGCCATGGGGTATGGCCGCGTAAAGGCCATCATCGTTAACAACTACAAATCCGGCGATTCGACGGTGGAGTTGTTTGGTGCGGCCAACGGTTTAATCATGTCCGAAGCAGAACGCAACGCATCCGACGAGGGTATGGAAGGCGGCTACAAATTAAAGCTCACCAACCCCGACAAGCTGCGCGAACCTTACCCACCACGCTCGGTAGTATTAGCGCCCGAAGGCGGAGGCACCGCATCGCCAACCAGTACGCTGATTGGCTTGGAAAAACTGGTTTAGTAGCCGGTAAACCTATTCTTGAGTTGTTTTAGTTTGATGAAAAGCGGGGGAACCAAATTGGAAACCCGCTTTTACCCCCAGCCCCCTGATGGGGGAGCTTTTAAATAATGTCGAAGCAACGGTATGCATTCCGCAACTCATCGCAAAAGCACTCGACATCAAACTACTCGCAACCCGCAACTCATCACCCGAAACCGAAACACATGTCAAAAGAAAAAAGAAACTACGTGCTCCGGCCGGGCCATCATCAGTTTTTGCCGGGTGGGCACCTGTTTAGCCAGGCTGCCACCACCGATGCCGAACTGGCCTGGTACCTGGAGCAATTGCCGCACATTGCGCCGCTGTTTATCAAAATTAACGGTCGGCGTGTAAACACAACCACCCGATGAAAACCTACCTTCCGCAGATAGAGCGCCGTATTATTGTAAGGCCCAACCAAACCTACGGCATATTAAGTTACGATGCAGACAATGCCTATCCGCAGCGCATGCTCGAGCTGGTGGCCGGCAGCCCTACAGCTAAAGATTGCTGGAACAAGCGCGCCAAATTTATTGGCGGCAACGGGTTTGAAGAGCAGGGCTTAGGTAAGCAGGTGGTCAACAGTCGCGGACTAACGCTGGCCCGTTTGGATAAGGCCATCAGCGAGGATAAGGGCCTGTTTCGCGGGTTTGGCGTTCAGGTTAATTATAACGCCAACCTCAAAATTGCGGAATTGAACTACGTAAAGTTTGAGGACATTCGCATGGGCAATACCGATAGCCCGGAGTTGTGCGGCAAGTTTGTGCTGTATAACGACTGGGGCCGCAAGACCTGGAAAAACATCATGCGGTCTAAGTTTCACATCCTGCACCCGTTTAACCCCGACCCGGACGTAGTGAAACAACAAATAGCGGAGGCCGGCGGACTGGAGCACTATAAAGGTCAGCTGTATTATTTTAATCCTGAGGTGGATGATTATCCGCTGATTGAGGCCGACAGCGTATGGGAGGATTTTGAGACTGAAGCCGGCATCAAAACATTTAACAACCGCGAAGTGACTACCGGCTTTTTGCCCAGCACCATGCTGTTTATGAAAGCCCGCCGCGAGGAGGCAGACACCTACAGCACGGATGCAGCCGGTTACAACCGTGCACCCTCACAACTGGAACGCGATTTGGGGATTTTTCAGGGAGCCAAAAGCGCGCAGAAAATCATCGTGATTGAGTATGAGGATGAAGATACCCGCCCCGAGTTTAAGCCCTACGACATCCAGAACAACGACAAGCTGTTTGAAAGTACTGAAAGGAGCGTAGAGGCCCGCATCATCAAAGGGTTTAGTATACCCCGCGCTTTGGTGACCAACGAACAGCAGGGTGGGCTCAACAACAATGGCACCGAAAAAAAGGAGGCCATCCGTGAGTTTAACGACATTACCGCGCCCGACCGTGCCGACATTGCCGAAGTTTACCAAACCCTGTTCGCTCATTTTTATACCGACATCAATCCGTCAGGCAACTGGAACAAGGTAGCCATCCCGGCCATCGTGGCCGAAGATGCACCGGGCATCAAAGCCGGCAGCAACCTCAACGACCTGCTGCTCTCCAATCTGCCCGCCTCCAACAAAACTGCCATCCTCATCCACGCCTATGGCTTCAAACCCGACGAGGCCAGGGCGATGGTGCCGGGGGAGGGAGAGAGCCAAGAGACAAGAGCCACGAGCCAAGGATTGGATTAAAGAGTACAGAATCAAGAGTACAGATGGAATCCGAGAGTTGGTAAGTCCGTTAGTCGGCGGGTAGAGTCATATAGCGATTTTAAATGAGTGAATGAGCAAATACGCGGGTCGAGTTTTTATAATTGGCTCTTGGGTCTTGTCTCTTGGTTCTCGTCTTTCTCTCCACCGCGTCTTTGCGAGGAACGAAGCAATCTCTTTAGGACATGTTTGTCGCATTGCAGGGTCACCACGGGACAGGCAGATACGCGTGGCAAATCACCCGCGCCACGTAACGTACGTCATCCACTCAAACGCTGGCTCAGCTTAAGGAGATGGCGCCCGTATCCTTGCAATGACGAACTTTTGTTGATCCATGAACCATTAACTATCACCCATGAACTAAAACCAATCAACTACTCAACCAATGAACCAATCAACTACCCAACCCACCTATCTCATCAACCCCGACACCTTTCTCAATTTTGAAGATTTGAGCTGTAATGTGAGCGGGGGGCGGATGTTGGCTTTTATCGGCAAGGCGCAAAATTTGGATCTGAAACCTTTTTTAGGTTTGCCTTTGTACAGCAGCCTGGTTAAACAGTTTGCGGCCGATGAGCAGGGCATTGCCCAATTAAAACCCGACGCTCCGGAGGCTTACCGAACTTTGTGGCAGGGTGGCGAGTACACCGATGCGCATGGTCACGCCATTACTTACGGCGGCTTGCTGCCTGCGCTGGTGTATTTTGCCTTTGCCCGTTTTGCCGAGGGCGATGCCGTGCGCTTTACCGCTTCAGGGCCGGTGGTTAAGCGGTCGGATCACTCGGAGGCGCTGCCTTACAAGGATGTGCTGCGCATCACTACCGAGTACCGCAGCATTGCCAATGCTTACTGCAACGAGGCCGAAAAGTTTTTGCAGGATAACCGGGCGCTGTTCCCGGCATGGCAGGTTAACCAAGCCAACCGTACGGCCAGGCAGCCGGGCGCTCGCATCAGCGGCATCGACCGTACCCAGTTTAACAACAACACGCCGTATGCCCTGAGCTGCGGCATCATCAACCCCTTTATTTAATCTATCTCATTTTTTATGGCCATTGCAGGCGTTTATACCCCCAACGTGGTGCCCCTTTATACCGTTAGCGGCGACACGTTTAGCACCCGGCTCGAGTTTAGTTACGGCACTTTCGGTAGTTATCACCTGGATGTTTCGGGCAGTACGTTCGAGATGCAGGTAACCGGCGAGGGCGGTGTAGTGAAGCTTAGTTTTACCGAAGGTAAGGGGCTGGAGTGGCTCAACAGCAGCACCATACGGCTGTACAAGCCGGCCAGCCAGATGCAGTTGAAGGGCAGTTTTGACTACACCCTCAAACAAACCCTTGCCGACGGCACCGTTAACACCCTGATGCGCGGCGATTTCGTCATCGAATAAAAAACTCATTATGCCAGACATTACCGTAAAAGTTGTCCGCGAAACCGTGGTAGAACGGCAGATACCCGGTTATACCAAAACCGAAATGGACGGGCTGATAGCCCGCCTGCGGGCCGAAATTGCCGGCATGCCCGAACCCGTGATTCCGCCGGGGGCTGTTTTTATCGGCAACCAACCCTTAACTATTGCAAACCTCATCATTACCGTTTAAACCCATGAACATAGAAGACAAAGCCCCCCTCACGGGCAATTATAACCGCACCGATCTGCGCCTTGTGGTGGTAGATATGGCCCAAAGCCCTACGCCCGACGGTAACCAGGCCCGCACCGTTGCCGCCAGCGACCTGTTTGCCCAACTGGAGCAGGGGCGCGAGGTTATCCCGTTCGAGGCCTTAACCTCGCTTACCTGGAACGTGGTGAACCAGCCCCGCGTATATCTCGAATTAACCGCCGATTTAGCGCACATCACCACTGTGGGTGCAGGTAACGGCTTTTATTTTGAATTGCATGCCCGTCAGCCACAGGGCGGCGGTAAAAAGCTAACCATTGATGGCGTGCCGGTGCTGATAAACCGTACCGGCAACACCCTGATTTTGGCCCGTTATATTGGCGGCGTGCTTGACTTGCATACCGACGCCTCGGCCGAAGCCGGTAAGCCTGTTTTGCTCGACGAATCAGTGAGCCAGACCGTGTTGGCTGGTGAGTATGCCGAAGTGTGGGCTAAATTTGCCGGTGCCAACGAATACACTGTAGAACGTGACGGCAAGCCCGTGCCCGATGCTACCGGTGCGGCTCTGTTGGTAAAAGTGAGCGACCAGACCGCCGGCGCCTACGAGGTGATTGGCAAAAACGAATACGGCGAAACCCGCTCGTCGGCCAAGTTTATTAAGCCAGGCGAGGCCGAGGCCGTTTACGTAAAAACGCAGCCCCAATCTGTCACCCTGCCCGCCGGAAACGAGTTTGAGCTCACCGCCGAGTTTGCCGGCACCCCACCGCCAAGCGTGGCTTGTTTTGAGGTGGTAAACGGCGTGCGCGGCGCACAGGTAGCCTCGGGTAGTAAATGGAAAGGTACGGCCCTGTATACCAAAAGTTACCAGTTTACAGGCACCAACACGTACAAGGTGCCGGTAGTAATTACACCCGCTGTGTTAGGTCCCGACGGCACCACCATCATTACCCCCGCCGTTACCGAACTGCAAAAGAAAAGCTTTACGGCCGAAAGTGCGGTGGTGATCGTAACGCCTGTGAAGCAGGCGCAGGCCGCGCCGAACCCAATTGAGCAATATGATAATCAATTAGACAAAATAAAGTTGGGCGCTTTACTTGCTGGTAAAACACTTGCTGACTACCGGGTTAAGATATTAAATGACGCCGTTGTTACACCTACGAGCCTATTGGTGGATGTGGGCGACCGCGATTTGGAATTGGGTAGTATCGAGGTGTTCTACATTGAAAACGACAGTTATAAACAATCGCCATCCGTATTCAACACCAAAGTGTTTACCAGTTCTTTGGCCAAAATACCTTATGACCCGGCGTTGAAACAAAACGTTACGATCAGTAATGGAACAGTAACTAAAACTGGTAGTAATGAAAATAGCTTTGCGGCTGATAATATACCGGTTAAATTTTTACAAGCTGAAGTTTTAAATATTGATAATCAGGATGTTGGAATAATAGGGTTGGCAACGGAACCAGATTTAAAATCTTGGTTTAATGGTTGGTTCTATTCTATCTACCCTTATCAAGGCACATACTTAATGAGCCAAAACAGCCCAGCGCCGTTACACTTTAGCCCCGATGTGACTGTTATGGTGGGAGATAAGTATAGTTTAGACATCAAACTAACTGACAATAATGATTTACTTGTAACGGCAACAGTTACGCGGGCTGATAAGACAATAGTGGGTACTTATGAATTTACGGCAAAGTTCCCAGTAACGCAGAACTTTTACGCCAAAGTTCAACCTGCGGGTGAGGCATCATTCGCTTCGGTTGCGAACGTTAAATTTTTCCCTGCATGAACCAGTTTCAAATATTGATTCGGAAAGCCGACAAGCAGGGGTGGCAAGAGTTTGTTCCTACACCCTCAGTAATTACTTTCATGCAACCCCTACCCATGATGGTAGGGGACGCCGATCAAGTGTTGCAAGTCAGCTCGACTAATGCTGAAGTACCTATTGTGGTGATATCTGCGGATGAAAGCGCAGCAATTATTGTGAATGGCGCATTGCATGCTCTTAAATCCGGGAATGTTGTTTTAACAGCTACTCAGGTCTCGGGTGGCAATTACCTTGCCGCAACGCCGGTTACTAAAACTGTGTCTTTGTCGGCCATTGTCACACCGCCACCGGTAATGGGTGAATATACATATGTTGAGGAGGGGGACAGCAGAACCGGTTACCCTGGCGATACTGGTACAGAAGATGAAACGTCTGTTACTGCGCTCATGGCGAAACGCTTTAGAGATGCCGGTATAGATAACGTAACTTTCAAAAGGTTCAGCTATCCGGGGGCAACTGCAGAACAGGTCGATGATCCAAGCTATACCAATAGCCTGCAATATGCCTGTAATAAACCACAAGGTGTATCCTCAACGGATTATATACTTTCAACACTTGATGCTGCGAAAACTAATGTTGTATCTATTGCCTTTGGCGCTAACGTCGGCCAAAACGATATAGAGGCCATAAAAGCTAAGGTGGCAAAATATAAGGCCAGTGGTAAAGTAGCTAAAGTATTCGTAGAGTTAGTTTTACCACGCTTAAATGTAAATTTCGATAATATAAACGCGGCAATCAGAGAAGGCGCAGGCGATTGGCATGACGGTTATTCTCCTATAGATTCAGTGCCGCAGTTATTTTCACCTGAAGCTGTAGAAAATCCAACTGTGTTTTGGAAGCAGGATTTTGTATACTTGTCAGGTGTTCATTTAACGACAAAAGGCAACCAGCTTAAGTCAGAAGCAGATGCGCAATTTTTTGCCAAAAGTATAGGTTTTACTTTACCTCCACTAGTTCCTGAAATGATAGACAATGCGTTGGAACAAGACTCATTGTACATCTCTTATTCGCCTGCTAACGCGTGGAATAGCTACAAGTTTGATATTAATTACGCAAACTTCTTTGCTGGGTATTCAACCAACGCTAATGCTAAAGTTAGTATAAAAGCTAAGTTTTATGGTGTGCAGTATGTTTCATCTAAGAATAATAAAGGAGCTGATGTTGAATTGTGGATAGATGGTGTTAAAGTAGACGAGGGGACGACCTTCGCATCAAGTACTTTTGAATCCCGGCCGGTACTGCAAAAGGTGTTTACAACGTTGGCAGAACGTACAGTTGAGGTAAGGCGCAAAGCAGGTACCAATCAGCTAGGTATGTATTCTGACCAGTTTAGATTTGCCAATTCGGCGGGTGTGTTCCCACTGCCTGCACCCGAGCACGTGATGGTACCAATACCTGACCACTCTGACGGTAGTGTTGAAACAGTAATAGGCATAATAGCAACAACAAATAACAGCGCAGGTAGCTGGAATAGCGGTGTACACATGGATACCTTTGCAGCGCCTACCGGTTCATCTGCAGTTAAAGTCAGAGTAGGCGCCTTATCTACGCACTCAGCGGTAGTTTTAGGTATTGCACCTGCTGGAGATAACAATAGCAGTCCTAAGTACAATGGCTTGGCCAAATCGGTATATTTCGACCTAAATAATATCGCTGGTTTCAAAAACGGAAGTGTTCAGGGCGCGATAATAGCACGTGACAAAAATAGAGTGAACGACATTTGGTTTATAGTTTACGCTGATAGAATAGATTTGTTTACTAATTTATCAAGCATACCTCTAACCTCATTTTATGGAACTAACACAGCAATGCTACAAGTATTTGCAGCCTTGCAAGATGACAAGGCTCGGTTAGAGGCGGCGACGATTAGCATGCTATCTTAAAATACTCTTACACAGTGATTATATACTAAAATGGATTTTTATGAAAAAAGCATTTTAGTATATAATTACTTATTGAATTAATAACAAAGTAGCAGATGTAAGATAAATTAATTAACTTTACGGGTAAATTTATGGTTTGATAGATGTTGTCCCAAGACCTTTTTATCTGCATGCTGACGTATTATGTTGGAGTTGAACTCTATAGCACACTTCTTAATCAATGAGTTCACCTAAACATTTCAATAATTACCTCGAAAGCCTGCGTGGATTTGTTGCTTTAAATGTCGTAGTTCATCATTTATCTAATTTAGGCATTGAGATAGATCCTCATTACAAATTATCAAACGCTCAATTTCTGGCTTTACCGGGGCATTTAGGTGTGTTAGTATTCTTCGTGTTATCTGGTTATGTGATGGGAGTAGCGAATAAAAAAGGATTAAAATTAGCAGACGTTATACCATACTTGAAAAAAAGGCTTATTCGGCTTTATCCTATTTATTTTTTAGTAGTGTTGTTAACTGTTTGTGTGCTTAGCCCAAATCTGCCTTTAAAACAACTAATTGCCAACCTAACCTTCAGCCAAGTCTTCGTTGCTCCTGTAATAAATGATAACTCGCCTTTGTGGTCATTGGCTTTTGAGGTGGTGTATTATCTACTGTTTATCATTATTGCACTAACAGATGTAAATGCAATAATAGCGGTTGCACTGTTTTTGATGGTCGGTGTCATCAATTTAATAATAGACCCTTATCATGCTTTATTTTCTTCTGTTTCATTCGGTTTTTGTTTTTGGCTCGCAGGATTGGCTTTATCTCGCTTTATGATGCGGACAACAAAACGGGCTGAAGCCGACTATAAGTTGATGATCAGTAATTGCTTTTTATTGCTTGCAGTTGGTGGGTACAACTTTTTCGGAAGCGTGTTTAAATTTATAGAAACACACATATATCCCCGCGGCTTTGACTATCCTGATAAGTTGCCTTTATTTGATAAGATTATATCTCTTCATGACCTATCATATTTGCCGTATTGCCTATTGTTTATTGCTAATTTTGGCCTAATCGAATATCGCGGTAAAAAACAAATCTCATTTTTTTTGCAGATTCTTCCTATATTCAACATAATTTATGTTTATTTTATAAAAGGGAATGCTGATTTGAGCATTTTTTTGATGCCTACAATTTGGTATGTAATCAGTACGACTCTTTATTTCATCCCGGATTCTGCCCTTAACAAAACGGCTGAAAAACTTGTTAAAGTAGGTGCTTATTTCGGAAGCATAAGTTATAGTATATATATCATTCATCATCCAATAATTCAACTCTTAAAAAGAGTAGAGTTTTTTAGTGGAAGTTTATTTACTTATTTGATGCGAATCATTTTTCTGCTCGCATCCAGTGTTTTTATAGCACATTGGTTGGAGAAAAAGTATCAGCCATTTATGAGGAATACCTTACTTCCTAAAATTCTGTCTTTTGTGCGCAATGGGTAGATCTATAATTTAGCACAAGCTCGAGTAGAATTGAAGTTTTTTTATTTTCCTATTTATTCTTATGCGTCTGAAAAATTTAATAAAAGTTTAATATTAGTGCCTGCTATGTATACGAAGATATATTTTACGTTTCTGTTTGCTGCCTGTTTTTTAGCCTTTGGATGTCGTCATCAAAGGTCAGATAAAATTTTAGTCATTTTTAGAGGAGATAGCTTCTGTTCTGGTATTGGCAGCTCTGGTACTAGTTCTAGTGCTACGTTTAGCACTGGTGAACAGGTTGAGGGGCCGAATACCTGGGGTAAGCAATTACAACATTGTTTGGACAGCATAAATAAAGGGAAGTATGTTGTCGATATGGTTGGTTATCCCGGTCAAACCTCGAATTGGTACTTGCACAGCAGCGAATTTCAGGAAGCGCTGAAACAAATCAAAGATTCAATGGATAATTATAGCATGGTTGTTTTTTGTCCGGAATTTGGCACCAATGACGAGGTAATGCCAGGAGTAGATAAGCCTGGATATGCTGATACATTATTATCGAAAATTTATTCAATTAATAAGAAAGCTAGAAATGCCGTAGGTGACAATACTCGGTTTAAGATTATAGGGTATCCACTAACTAATCGCGGAGACAAATACGCTAAAATTAACACCGATAACTTTCGCACCTTATACAATTCCATGATAATTAAAGCACCCGAGTCAATCGGCGCAGATATTGTTCTTAATTATCAGAAATATCCGGAGTTATTTTCAAAGGATGCACATAAGGGTAAATTTATCAATCAGAACGATTCTGACCATTTGAGCGGTGTACACCCGAACGATGCTGGATATGGTGTTTTAGCAAAGATAGCTGCTGACGCAGTTATTAAGATGTCTAAACCGGATATGCATTAGATCATTTTTTCATTTTTTATATATATTATTTGTTACAAGGCTCGATTCTTTAGATTGAATCAATCCTTTTAACGTAAGGTTTTTTGTTGGCGGTTAGATAAAATATATAAATTGGTGATTTCTTAAACGATGGGTTTTGTTTGAGGAATTTAATTCCCAGTTAATGTGGAAGTGCCTACACGTATGTTTGTAACTTCACCTAATTATCACGCTATTCTTGCCAAAATGTAGCTTTTATAAAAGTGGCTTACCTTTTGAATGATTTGCATTGCCGGTCGTTATAAATTATTTATCTATCGGTTATTACGGGCCATATAAAAAACCTAGCTATGATAATCAAATTACTCGCATTTATTTTGTTTAAAACAACTCTTTCAACTCACGCACATTTAGGAAGCAAGGCAATCGACGTCGATACGAACATGCAATTTATTAACGAAGATCCGGAAGACTTTTTAAGCCGCATTGGATATTAATAAATTTGCTGCGTATATATCTTTTAGCCCGACATTAGTCGGGTTTTTTTATATTAAAAAAAGAAGCAATACATGTGTCAGACAAATGATAATATGTATCATTGTAGAGTGGAAGATTTGTTGTGTTAACGAGAGTTTTCGTTTTTGTAATAATGTAATTTATTAGCTTGTCAAAGTTTGAATGGATACCAATCAGTTGACCTTTACCAGATTTTTAGCGGCAATCTTGATTGTCATATACCATTTCGGAAACATTTATTTTCCTTTTAATCAGCCAATAATTAAAAACGTTGTTGAAAATGCCCATTTGGGGGTCGGATATTTCTTTCTATTATCAGGGTTTGTAATGGCCATTGCATATAGTGGACGGCACCAAGAGATAGCGTTCGGAGGCTTTATAAAAAATAGAATTGCGCGTATTTGGCCTTTGTATTTCGCAGCGTTACTATTAACATTACTATACTACTACATTAGAATCTATATTTTAAAAATGGATTCTAAATACTACCCTAATTTATTTGATACCATACTCAGTACAACATTAATGCAAAGTTGGTTTGAACATAGAGCTGCTACTTTAAATGTTGCTGCTTGGTCACTATCTGTAGAATGGTTTTTTTATTTGGTCTTTCCTTTTCTTTACAATAGAATTTATCGTAAGTTTTCACTTAGGGCAATTTCATTAGGCGTGTTGTGCTTTTTACTAATTAGCCAATCTGCATACGCGTTATTATTAACTCGCTCACTTGGTTCAGGCACCTTTTACTTGCACAATCCTTTGTTACATGTCGGCGTATTCCTAACCGGCAATATTTTGGGGCTCTATTGTAGGCGTTTGACACAGCCAAGGGTAAATTACATGCTTGGTGGACTTATAACTGGAGTTTTAACTATCGTCCTCATTAAAAGGTTTTATCATGGGCCTATGCTGGAAAATGTATTGTTCTTATTTGCGTTTGTCCCCTTACTGCTACTAATTATTTATAGCAAAAATCCAATGCTCGATTTTTTAAAGCATGATTTTTTTAAATTTTTAGGAGAGGCAAGTTATGGTATCTATATCTTACAATTTCCTATATTTTTCTTTTATACCGCAACTTTAAAATTTTTAGGTTACGAGATTAACCAAATATTGTTTTACATCTTCCTGATAATTCTAACGGGTCTTTCATGTTTGTCATTTCACTTTCTTGAAAAACCTATCAGGGAGAAAATCAGAAAGGTTACTAAAAAATCTCTCGGACTAAAAAATGTAGTTTCAAGGTAATCGAAAGTAAGTAATTAAAAGCCCACCGCTATTCAACTCTTCTCCCATACCTCGCGCGTCCCCAATAGATTTTATCAGTAATCCACTTTCTAAAAGTTGGTTCCAGAACGTAAGTGATCAGCCAGGCTAATGTAATGCTGACGGCAAAGGCTAACAGGATACCGGTCCAATTACCGTTGCCAAAGCTTCGGATGATGTAATTAAGACCTATATATTGATGGATGAGGTAGTAAGCATAAGATATATGCCCCAAAAATAGCAAGGGTTTCAGGGATAAAAATCCTAATTTATGCTTCACTAATAATAACATCAGTATAAAGTAAACGCCCAGCCAACAGGCGTAGTTACCAAAGGTTAGTCCCGATTTGCTTGAGGTTTGTGAAACGGCAATTGCTACTATAAAGCACAGCCCGAGTGAGATGTATCGCTTGGTAATTGTAGGTTCTTTTAAGATTTTGTAAAACAAGATGCCCGCAAAAAATAAGGGCCAGTGATTAATCAATGGCAGCACCACATAAATTAAGTCGTATATTTTTTGAGAAAACGGCATAATGCCAAACACAAGCACCAATGGCAGCGCTAAAAACAAATGACCGTGCAGTTCAAGTTTCGGGATGGCGTTAAATTTTTTGTAAAACGCAATGATGATGTAAAACACCAGTTCGATAGCAAGTGTCCAATAGGGGCCGTCAATGTCGGTAACCTTAACAAAGTGCTGAAACATGGTTAAGTTGACGATGTACCTGAACGGTAATTTATAAGGCGTTGCCAAATAAAAGTCGTTGCAAATGATAGCAAAAGTGGTAATGGTAACACAAATCCAGTAAGTAGGATAAAGCCGCTGAAAACGTTTAAATACAAATTCTTTCCAGGTTGCAGTTTTGTCGATACTTAAAAATATAACAAAGCCACTAATCATAAAAAACAAGTCGACCGCGGTAGAAAACGGCAAGAAAAAAGGGAAGAGAGCGGTCACTTCCGAAAAATGAAAACATACCACGGCTAAAGCAGCAAGCCCGCGCAACGAATCTAATTCAACAAGTCTTTTACTCATGATAACGTTTAATTAAAACAAGGCTTTAGGGTTGAATGACGTGTAGTCAAATTATTGACGAAATAGCTGAACATTAAGAAAACCGGAAAACCGGCAGAGCATCTGACATGAAAAAATATTTGATGATGACTACAGGCGCTGATAACATAGAGCTGTGCCGACACATGCCAACGAAAGTGGCAAGGCCTCATAAAGCGTAAATTTTTAGGAGCGTAGTATTCGTCAAACCCGAATGATGTTTTAAATCATTTAGTTGTAAAAGTACGATTTTTGAAAATCTTACAACGAAAATATTTAATTAATCATTTATTTAAAATTTCATAGCGGTTAATAGCATCTAATTATAGATATTCTGAATTAGAGTATAGGTGTCAAAGGGTATCGCTGGTGTAGCTATTCTACATCTTTTCGAAGCATTGGTATTGCGGGCACAAAGTTTATCATTTGCAAAGTGTCTTTGAGCCGCAATCAGCCATTAAAGTTATAATTCGCATAATTTTTTTGGATTATGGGTTCAAATCAGCATACCAAAGCGGGGGAGCGTTAGGCTTTAAATCGTTTAGCTGCAGTTTTATGTCGTGTTTGCTTTATCTGCATGTAAAATTATCGTTAAAGCCTCTGTTCTGAATGGCCTTTTTTGATAAATATTAAAAATTTAACTCTAATACATAATAAAATTTAACTTATATGATTTGCAGAATAGTATATTTGCAATACATCATCTGCCATTTTTATGGTTACAACAAAAAAAGTTTGCTGTCCCCGTTGCAAATCTTCCAACGTTCATCGCATACCACGCACAAGGTTGGTCAAAAGCGTGTTTGGTTTTTTGCCTATCCGCCGTTTCCAGTGCTTTAACTGCTTATCCACCTTCGTAGCCAAAAAACCATCAGCAGAGGTGTAATGCCAATGAGCGAATGAGTGAGTTAAAGCCAATGAGTGAATTTTGAATGAGTGAATGAGCGAGTTTTATACTTGGCTCTTGGTTCTTGTTTCTCGGCTCTATTCCCTTGGCTCTATCCCAATGTCTTTCTCTCTCAACTTGTCATTTCGAGCGACAGCGAGAAATCTTGATACTCGCGATGCGTAAGTGACTTAACTTCTACTCTTTATTCTGCTCAGTCTCTCACGTCACGGCGAGGGGCAAAGCCATCTCTTTATAAGCTAAGCCAACGTTTAATCCCAATTATTTAGCCTGTACAGCGTTCATTGTCCTGAAGACATGGCGCCGATATCCCCGCAATGACGCGGCGGGGAGAGAGCCGAGAACCAAGAGCCAAGTGTAAAATTGACTTTCTGATTCACTCATTGGCACTCGTTCATCGCAAGTATCAAGATTTCTCGTTAGCACTCGAAATGACAGGACGAGAGAGTTGAGAGTATAGAATTAAGAGTGAAGTATAAAACTCACTCATTCACTCATTCAAAATTCACTTATTGGCTTTCATTCACTGATTGACCAACCGACTTACCGACATATTGACTCTTCGACTACTAAAATTATTAGTAAATAAAGTTATATAAATTTGTTATTTAATAAACAAGTTGGTATCTTAGTGTTATTCCGGAGGGGCTGATTGTGTGAGTGATTTGTGAGCCTTGATAAGCCCCTCTTTTCACCTTCCTTAAATAATTGTGTAGAATGACTGAGATGGGACTTTGGGCCAGGCTGAAGAGCGATACGCCCCTGTTTTTTAAAAAAGTACAATGGTTGGGCGCGTCGCTGGTTACGCTGTCGGCCGCGCTGATGGCCGTGCCGGGTTTGCCGGTAGTGTTAGCGTCTTACCTGGGTTATGCAGCCACGGTAGGTGGCGTAATGGCAGCCGTGAGCCAGTTTGCGGTTAAACAATATAACCCTGAGCAGCCATGAACCGGAAACTATTTTATGAGGCTATCCGCAAGCCGCTGTTCGGCATCAAAAAAGTAAAGCAAACGCAGGTAGATGGGATGGAAGCGCTGCTTAACGCTACCGACCACCTGACCGACCCGCGCCACCGGGCGTACATCCTGGCTACGGCTTTTCACGAAACGGCCAAAACCATGCAACCCATTGAGGAGTATGGCCATGGCAAGGGTTATGATTACGGTCGCATGATAAAGCGTAACCGCAATCCCTACGCTTTCCCCAACAAGCTGTTTTATGGCCGCGGACTGGTGCAGCTTACGTGGTACGAAAACTACGAGTATATGGGCCGCGTCCTGGGGTTGGATTTATTGAATTACCCCGAACTGGCCCTGCAAATGGATATCTCCTGCCGCATCATTGTAACCGGAATGACGCGCGGCATGTTTACCGGCGTTAAGCTCGAAACCTATTTTAACGATGACCGCGAAGACTGGGAGCAGGCCCGCAAAATTGTTAACGGGATGGACTGCGCCGAAAAAATAGCCGGTTACGCCCGCATCTTCTACCGCGCCCTAACTGAGTTATGAGCGGACAAGAACAAACCGAATTGGAAAAGCTGAAAGAGAACATATCGGAGTTTAAGGCAGAGGTAAGCCGCCAGCTGCTTACCATTACCACCACGCTTAACCGCATGAACGAGGCGCTGCTGGGCAACGAGTATAATTCAGACAGTTCGTACAAAGCCCGCCTGGAACGCCTCGAAGCCTTTGCCGAAGAGCAGCGCAGCCTGATGTTTAAACAGCGCATTTATATGGCCGTGGCCGGCGGTGCCGGTACGGCCATTATGTTCATCATCGAGCACTGGAATGCCGTGCTTAAACTTTTCGCCAAATCATCATGAAGACATACCTTATCCTGCTGCTGGCGCTAACCCTAACGGGTTGCGCCGGCTATCGTAAACAACAACAGCGTGCCGAACGCTTTTACCAACAATATCCGCTGCAACTGGCCGGACTCTGCGCACAGGCGTTCCCCATTAAACAAGAACTCAAACCCGGCCGCGACACCCTGCTGCAAACCGACACCCTGCAACTGGCCGTCAATTGCCCGCCGTCGGCCAAAGACACCGTAATATTTACCCGCTACTTACAGCAAACCAAGCTCCGGGTTGATACCCTATATCGCACCCGCACCGCCATCGAAGACAGCTTGCGTACCCAGGTGCTCATCCTGGCCCAAACCCAAATCGCCGCCGAACAGCAAAAAGAAGCCCTCATGGCCAAAAGCCGCGGCCTGTTTTGGCTGGCTATGGGGTTAGGAGGGATGGTATTGTTTTTAATGGTGTTATTTGTGAGGGTATGGACAAATTAACACCCCTCCTTAACCCTCCCCAAAGGGAAGGGAACTTTTTTTTCATCCCTCCTTGGGGAGAGCAGGGAGGGGTTTAGTCGATTGGGGGTTTTGATAAATAACCTATGCTTTTTCAGGATGGACGATGTTCTTAAAAAAGTGCAGGAGAATCGCTCAAACAAACCCCTCCCTGCCCTCCCCAAGGTTTAAGTTTACCCATAAAATAAAAAGGGATAACTTAGTGTTTGTGAAGGGAGCGCTAGCAGAGGGACGATGCATAAGATTGCAGATGCAGGGTATTGCATTTAATCATGTGGACAGGGCCTGCCGTTATGAGCAGGTTATTTCTTTACTGCATTCCTGCAATGCAGGAATGAGTTTTCCCAGTATTTTTAAGGACCAGCACCAGTTAAAAGGTTTTTACAGGCTGATTGGTAACCCGGCCGTAGACCACTCGATCTTTATCAAGGGTTATCAGTCCGGCCTGATCAATTACTCCAGAGAGCAGGATCAGCTCAGGCCCTGGCTGTTGGTGCAGGATACTATGCTGACCGACTTTCATAGCCGTAAAGTGCTAGATCTTGGCTATACGCAAACCGAACGCTCAAACGGTTTTTTGCTGCACCATGGCTTATTGCTCAACGAGGCAGCAACGCCTTTAGGTTTGTTTCACCAGCAGGTCATTCACCGCGAGCGGGACAGGTATAAACAAGGCAGGGCACCCCAGGATAAAGAATCCGGGAAATGGATAGCGGGGCTTTTATCCGGAGCTGAGTTCAGCAGGCAAACCGGCCGGCCGCTGATTCATATCATGGACCGTGAAGCTGATGTTGCTCAAACTATAAATGTGGCTAACGGGCTGGGTCAGCAGTACTTTGTTATCCGGGCGGCTCAAAACAGAGTGCTGCTGGCCCCAGACGGAAAAGCGTTGCCGGAAAAACTGTTTGAGTATATGCCCTTGCAATATGCCGGTGTTTGCATAAGGCGTAAGCTGAGTGACGCTCAGGGGAAGACCTATCAGGCAAGTTGCCGGATCAGCCAGACTCAGCTTATCATTAAAGGCGTAGAGCACCCTGTTCGTTGCCTTTGGGTCAAAGAAATACCGCAAAGTCAAAGCGTAAATGCGAAAGAGCTGGCAGAATGGTTTCTACTTACAAATCTGCCAGCTGAGGAGTATAGTAGCGAAGCTATAGCAGGTATATATGCTCATCGCTGGGTAATTAAGGACTTTCACAAATGCTATAAAACGGGGTGTAAGATTGAAAGCCGGCAATTCGGTTCGCGTAAAACCTTAACTACCTGTATTGGCCTGATGGCTATAACGGCTGTCGTATTACTGCGGAGCCGTTATCTGGCCCGGCAAGCCCCGGACAGCCCGTTTGAAATCGTGGTCAGGGACGCCTCCGAACAGAAACTGGCTAAAAAGCTTGCAGATCAGTACCTTAAACCGGTGGATAATCAACTGGCCCCACCCTATACCACCTTATGGTGGTTGCTCCTTTTAGGGCGCATGGGCGGGCATCAGGGGTATCAGCAAAAGGGGCTGCCCGGATGGCAAACCCTTTGGAAAGGATATTCCTTCTTTCAGTCACTGTTGACCGGATTGCAATTAGCTGATAAACCACCCCCATTTTATGGGTAAACTTAAAC
>CAJYSL010000213.1 GCA_913777515.1 uncultured Mucilaginibacter sp. | reverse complement strand
TCGAGATTCCGTATTGGAGAAAGAGCCTCGAAACTTGTATTACCCGTTTAAGCGAGCAATAGCATTATCAATAAAATCAATCATAGCAGGGGCATCGGTGGGAGGAAACCATTGGATGTCCTTGTCTTTTTTAAACCAGGTGAGCTGCCTTTTGGCAAAGCGCCTAGTATTTTGTTTTACCATGGCAACGGCAGTAGCTAAGTCAGTTTTGCCATCCAGGTAATCAAATACCTCGGTATAGCCTACAGTATTTAATGCATTCAAATGCCGGTACTGAGTCAGGGCTTTAACCTCTTCAATCAAACCACCGGCTATCATCATATCAACCCGTTGATTAATGCGGTTGTATAATTCCTCCCGGGGCAAATTGAGTCCTATTTTAATGATATTAAAATCCCGTTTAGCTACACTGCCTTTTCGGAAAGAGGAGTAGGGTTTGCCTGTGCTTTCAAAAACCTCTAAAGCTCTGATGAGGCGTTGTGGATTATTTAAGTCAACTTGGTTGTAATACACCGGGTCGGCATTCAAAAGTTTTTGCTGTAAAACCTCGATACCTTCTGTAGACAGTAATTGGTTGAGCTTCTCGCGAATCTCCGGCGGTGCCGCAGGCAGGTCATCAAAGCCGTTGATAATGGCATTCACGTACAAGCCAGAACCACCAGCCATTATAGCGACGTCATGCTGCTCAAAAATCTGTTTTAAAACAGTCAGGCCCTGTTTTTCAAAATCACCCACACTAAATGCCTCGGTAACTTGGTGCGAGTTGATGAAATGATGATGGGCCTGCGCTAATTCCTCATCTGTTGGCTTGGCCGTGCCAATACTCATCTCCCGAAAAAGCTGCCTTGAATCGGCTGAGAGTATTTCGGTATGATAATGATTAGCCAATTGAATAGCCGCAGCCGTTTTGCCTACAGCCGTTGGGCCAACAATGCTTATCAAATATTTTTGACCGGAATACATCGAAGATGAAATTGTATAGGAAAAGTAAAGAAACAAAAAAGCTGCACCTATTAATAGCGCAGCTTTTAATTTATATTGGTAATTAATTAATAATCGTCGTTACGGCCACGACCGCCACCACGATTGTCATCGTCAAAGTGCTCATCATCTGAAAAGTCGCCTCCAAATTCGTCCTCTTCGTTATGCTCCGAATCGTCATCACCGTCCTCTCGCGAACTACTGCCCGATTCTGAAACTTCCTCAAAATCTTCGGTTTCTTCAGGATTGTATTCCATCTCGTTCAAGAAATCAAAATCTTCGTTTGCTACAGATGCAACAGTTGGATTGTAAACGTTACCAAACTGCTTGGGCGGTTCGCCCGAACTTTTTACGGTAGCCGGATAAGTTACCCCCGGAGTTTCGTCTAAAATTTTCACCAACTCTACATGGAAATCAAACGGGCGCTCAAAATTTGAGGTATAGTAAAATTTTTGATGAGGATCGTCGATAAAATTACTCAGTTTGGCATTTTCCATCAGGGTTATGCCACGGTTTGCCTTACGCTCGTTGGGTTTAAAAGCTATTTCTTCACCTTTAGTCCACTGGTCGTTACTGATGTAAAAAGATGAAGAGTAATCAGGGTTAAAGCCGATAGACTGGTGTATTGCATAATGTAAGTCAGCAAAGGTTTGCGTTGATTTAATATCAACTTCTCTGCTTACATCATCATAATCTTCAAAAGTAACCCTGAAGCGGTATAGTGCCATGTTTTATTAGGTTGGTTGTTTAAAAATTAATCGTTAAATTTTAATTTGTGTTTTCCACAACTTTTAAGCCAATCTCGCGGCCTTTCTGTAAAGTAAACTCTAAAGCTGCTTCGTAAGTATTGGGGATGTCTCCTTCTAATATGGCTTCGCGTATCTGATTTTTAATAATACCTACTTCACGGCCTTCTTTCAGCCCAAAAAGCTGCATGATATCGTTACCCGTTATGGGGGGCTGCCAGTTTCTTACCCGGTCGCGTTCTTCAACGTCTTTCAGCTTTTGCTGCACCAGTTCAAAATTCTGACGGTATTTTTTTATTTTGTATTCGTTTTTAGTAGTGATGTCGGCTTTACAAAGCAGCATCAGGCTTTCAATGTCATCACCTGCCTCAAATAGCAGACGCCTAACGGCCGAGTCTGTTACAATATCCTGTGTTAAAACAATAGGGCGCATGTGCAACTGTACCAGTTTTTGCACAAATTTCATCCGGTCGTTTAACGGCAGTTTTAATTGACCAAACAACTTGGGCACCATCCGGGCGCCGCGGTCTTCGTGTCCATGAAAGGTCCAGCCATGGCCCGGCTCAAAACGTTTGGTTAACGGTTTGGCAATGTCGTGCAAAATTGCCGCCCAGCGCAGCCATAAATCCTGTGTAGTGGTGGCTATATTATCCAGCACCTGCAGGGTATGGTAGTAGTTATCCTTATGGCCCCGACCGTTTACATAATCCACTCCATACAAGGCTGCCATCTGCGGGAAGATATGTTGAATTAGCCCGGTATCCAGCAAGTATTTAAAACCGATGGAGGGCTGAGGCGACAAAATAATTTTATTCAGTTCGTCAGTTATGCGCTCCTGCGACACAATATGGATGCGGTCTTTATTTAACTTAATGGCTTCAACGGCTGCGTCATCAATCACAAAGTTTAATTGGGCAGCAAACCTGATGGCGCGCATCATGCGCAGAGGGTCGTCCGAAAACGTTTCTTCCGGGTTAAGCGGGGTTTTGATGAGTTTGTCTTCCAAGTCCTGCATCCCGTTAAATGGGTCAACCAGTTCACCAAAATGCTGGCCGTTTAGCGCTATGGCCAAGGTATTGATGGTGAAATCACGACGCTTTTGGTCATCCTCCAGCGTGCCATTTTCAACAATGGGTTTGCGCGATTGGGAACGGTAAGATTCTTTTCGCGCACCTACAAACTCTACCTCTACGTCCTGGTATTTAAGCATGGCAGTACCAAAGCTCTTAAATACCGAAACTTTAACTTTCAGGGCATCGGCAACTGCTTCGGCAAAGGCAATACCATTACCTACTACCACAATGTCGATATCCTTAGACGGCCGATGCAAGAAAATATCCCTTACAAAGCCGCCTATGGCAAAAGCTTGCACCTGCTGGCGGTCTGCCACCGCCGAAATAACAGAAAATACAGGATGTTGCAAATGCTCTTTCATGAATTAAATCAAGGCAGAATTAAGCTAAAATAAATTTAATTGGGCGCAAAGGTAAAACTAATTTGCAGATTTGGTTTGCATACCACAATAACGTTGCAATATTGCTAATATAACATAAACACAAACAGCCATGTTTTAGGCATGGCTGTTTACTACTCTGCATCAAAAATCACACTCACATTACTGCTGATGACCAAACAAATGATGTGCCAACGCTTAACTGTAGTGTAATTAAATTAATCTTTTATGGATGGTATTTTACAGACAGGTAAAATCCAGTCGGGTTAGCAAAGATAATCTCACAAATAAATGCTAAAGTGATTGAAAAAACGTACGGTTGTCTGTTGTAAGAGTTCACGTTTTTATACAAACCTGTGTCCGCAAATTTAATATCAACCTTACGGTTTTAATTGATAACCGCAGTAATTTGCTTTTCGATACTTGCTTTCAGTTCTTCGCGGTTTTTACCGGTTTTTTGCCCTAGTTTTTCTAAAAAGTTTTGGGTGGTAACACTTTTGTCATAATACAGCTCATACAGGCAATCAAGCCCGTAACCATCAATAATAAACTTACAACACGCAGCTGCAAAACTGTATGACAATATGTTGCTAAACTTAGTATCTGTTTTTAAAGCATACAAGTTGTTAAAGTTGCAACTGCCGCTGTTGTAGCACTCACGCAGGTTGGCAATACCTTGCTGATAACTGGTTTGCCCTTTGTTGCCACCGCCATAGAGCATAGCCATACCTTCCTGTAAAAAGAAACAATCAGCACCCGACCCCAAAATGGTGTGTACAAATTCGTGCTTGTAAGATGGGTTGTCATTTAAACCTGCTACTACACCGTCTTCGCTGTTGGTGTAGCCGATTGGGTTACCGCGACCGCTAATGATGTTGGCCAGTTTATTCAATTCATCCTCCTCGGCACACATATAATACTCAATCGGTTTTCTAAGCCCCGGCTTGTCTAAAATGCGACATAGAGAGTCGATTTCGGTGCTGGCTTTAATCATACCCTTTACATCGAGCTGATAAGCCGGAGACACAAAAAAGTTAATGTTTTTGGTAGGATAGCTGCTGAAATTTTTAAAATCGTAATCCTTACAGTTATCTAAATACCATTTGCCCTTTACCTTAATCAGGTAAAATTTGTAAAGGTTGGTATAAGAATCGTTAACTACGGATGGTTTGCTTTGTGCCGACAGGTGAAAATATGAAAGGGTATCGTTGACATCCTGCAGTTCAACCATCTCCAGGTTAAACTTATCCGAGATTTGTTTTGGTGTAAAGCGCCGCCAAATCCAGTCGTTGGTGTAGTTAAAGTAGGTTTTGTTTTTGTATTTAGGATGCCATGAAGCGTTGCTAATAGTAGTTTGCTTAAAGTAGTTATTGATAAACTCGTAAAGGCTTTTATTTTTTTGCAGCGTAGTATCTACCTGAAAGGCCAGTTTAAGTTGGCCATGGGCACTATAAAACGTAAACAATAACGCCAGCAAGAAAAACTTTTTCATCAACAGCACTTATAAACGACAACCACAAATCAAAAGTTACGCTTAAATTTCCGGTATTGTACTATATCACAAAATTATTACCGGCTAAATCAAGCTTCAAACATTTTAGCTCTTTGCAAAATTCAATCCATAAAAAAGGGGAACGGCATTGTGCCATTCCCCACGGTAAAAATGATTGATTTTTTATTTCACCTCATACAATTGGTTGAAGAGGGATTTAAACGTGGCATGGGCCTGCGCACGGAACGTAATTTCGGGACCGTAAACATAGAGCTTGCCTTTGCCAACCGGCGCCATAAAAGAGGCAACTGTGTTTTTCAAATATTTTTGTCCCCATGCCCAACCGCTGCGCAACGGCTTATCGGTGGTATAGGTAGCCAGTGGCTTAATGCCTTGTTGCGTGGCGCCGTCTGCTAATTTAAATACAGGGCTCCCGTCAAACATCACATCGCCTACGGCCGGCATACCCCAGTTGGCAGGTTGTGTGGTATCATAAGTTACCTGCAAAACACTGCCTGGAATGTAAAATTTATCGCCGCTCAATGGTTTCTCCTGTCCGCCTGTATTGTCAACCAAAGCACTGCTTACCGGCAGTTTGAGCTGATAAGCCAGATTGGCGCTGCTGCCAATGGTTACGATGTTACCGCCAGCTTCTAAAAATGCTTTAAGCTGAGGGATTGATTTATCGGCCGTGATGCGGCCGGTTTGGCTGCGGTATTCGGCCGGTAATTCATCAGGTGAAGGATTACGTCCCCCAAATTCTCCAAAACCACCTTGACGCGCATTAACAGATGGGATGGCTCCGCCTACAAAAATCAACACATCATATTTGCCTTTCAGGTTACCGGCATCAATTTGCTGGGCATAAACGCGTTCAAAGTTAAAATGTTCCTGTTCCAGCAACCAGCGTATCCAGCCTGAGGGGATAGACCCGCCGTAGTTGTCCCACAAACCAATGCGCAGCACCGATACTTTTACAGCGTCCTTCGGTTTCTTAGGGGTAGCAACCGTAGCTACACCAAAATTAGTTTCTTTTGCCAGTGCATCATGAGCGGCCGGGCTGCCGGGGATGTAAAATGCACCCGGAACATTCATATCAGCAGCACCTTTCGGTAAGCGGTAAACTTCAACGCCCGCCTTTAACAAATCGTTTACTACGATAAAGGCATTGTTAACCGACGGGTTGATAAGGTAACCGGCCTTGGCATCTGGCACGGCACGCAATGGCGGTGTTTGCAATTGTCCGTATGCAACACGTTTAAATGGCCCGTCAAAAGCATCCAGCATGCGGTCAAATTTTACACCCATTTGGTAAGCCAATGTCCAGCCGGCATTATCATAGGGGCGAATTGGCGGCCCGCCGGGATATTGAAAGTCATTAGGATGGTCTTGCGGCTCAAACATGTCTAATATGTGCGGGCGAAATGCCTGGTCGGTTTTTACAACGTACGACCCGGCCGGGTAGTTTACGCCGTTCACCTTAAAGTCGGCCGTGGCTTTTTGAATTATCAATCCTGCACGAATAAGTGCATTCACAAATTTAACCGCCGTTGGGAAATCGGTTTGATTAGCCGGAATGATATAACCACGCGGGTCGCGCAGGTTAGGGTCTTTTAAAACCTGGTCGTAATACTTAACCGGCATGTTGTTCATGCCCCGGCCTTCGCCACGGGTATTAGTATTACCTGCGGTAGCCGCTTGGTCTTTACGGTAAGCAGCGTTGATAGAGTCTGCCCTTTTTGGCGATAAAGTCCAGTTGTCATGGCTGCCCCGGTTAATAGAATTTTTGCCCATTACATACATGTTGTATAACAACTGGTCGCGCTGCCTAACGGCATAGCCCAATACGGCGTAGTTTAACGATAATGAATAATCGATAGACTGTTTATAATGCCAACTTTGCGGTGTAACCGGGAATGGGGTATTACTGCTCGGAACCAGGCGGTCGGGCACCAGCGGAATGCTGGATGGGGTTGGGCTGCCAATAATTTCGGTGAGCAAACCTACCATGTTATGAAAATATGTGGTGGTGCGCAAGCCGCCATTCCACCAGGTAGAAAACGATGTACCGTTGCGTTCGGTATAGCCAGGCTTGTTTTCGGCATTTAAGCGGCTGCTCATGGCTGCGCCCAACGCGTCTATACTGGTTACCAGTAAAGGGTCGTAAACATAGTTGAAAGGGTCGCGGTAGGGTGGGCCGGCCACTACCGAGCCGGCAGGCCCGGTTTGGTGGTGGTTGTAAACAATTTGCGGCATCCACTCCAAAAACTGCTGACGGGTGATATTTTGCGATTCTTTCATATTCATCATATAAAAGTCGCGGTTGTTATCATGACCGATGTACTTTTCGTAGAGTCGCGGAATATTCATGTTACGCTTGGCCGGGTCTTTTTGACTCATGTACCAGTCAGATACCAGTTCTTGCCCGTCGGGGTTGGCATGTACCAGCAAAATAACGGCGTCGTTTAAAATACGCGTAGTTTCATCGTCGGTACGGCTCACCAGTTCGTAGGCGGTTTCAATTAGCTGGTGGGTGCCCACGGTTTCGGTGGCATGCAGGCCGCCGTCAATCCAAACAATGGTTTTGCCCTGGTTAGCTAAAGCTTTGGCTTGCGTATCGGTGAGTCCCTCAGTACGGGCTAAACGGCGCGATATATCTTTGTATTTTTCTAAATTTCTGATGTTTTCGGGCGATGATACAATCAGCATCCACTGGTGGCGGCCTTCTTCGGTCAGGCCAATATCCACCAGTTTGGTGCGTGGCGAAGCCGAAAGCTTTTTAAAGTAAGCCTCGGTTTGGGTGTAATTGGCCAGTTGATAATCATCACCAATGTTAAAGCCAAAGTGCTCTTTGGGCGAAGGCACCTTTTGCGCGATGGCCGGGGCAGACAGCCACAGCATCAGCGCCATTGCGCCAGATAGGTTAAATTTCATCAGGAGTAATAGTTTTAGTTTTGCTCTCCTAATTTACTTAAAATGCAGTTTTAACGGCTGTAACTTTTTTGATAGCTATTTGCCTATAAAGCCTTACAATAACCCGAAAACAAGGATTATCCTACTTAATTGACCGGCTCCGGCAAACAAGATGCAATGAAAGGTGGTTAATACACCAGCAGAACTTCAGCCCACTGCCTTGAACAAAAAACACTAAAATTTATACCGTTATGAAAAACTACGAAACCTTAGTGGATGCCACTAATGACTTGTTGCAAAGAGGATATACAGCTAACCTGAGTTTTGAAGACGATGGTGAAACCATAGATGATAAATCACAAGATATACACATGCATGCCGATGACTTTGAGGTAGATGAATTTTACCGTTTTGAAGGTGCCAGCAATCCGTCTGATATGTCAATCGTATATGCCATATCATCAACCAAGCATAATCTTAAAGGCGTGCTGGTAGATGCTTACGGTACTTATGGTAACAACAGTACCTCAGCTATCGAGGCTAAACTGCACCATCACCAGGTAAGTGATAAATTACACGGCGAAGACCGCCCTACTGCATCATAAGGTTGTAACGCTTTTTAAAGTATCATCAAAAGGCTGTGCAATTGATTTGTACGGCCTTCCTTGTTTTAGTAAGATATGTTGACTATAACACCGCTTTAACATTATTTAACAAAAACTTAGGCTGTTATACGTTACCTTTCGGGTATGTATAAATACCTGCTGCTGGTTATGTTTTGTTTAGGCCTACAGTGTTCGGTATCTGCTCAGCAATTGTTAAAGGGCAGGGTGTTCGAAAATAAAACCCGTGTAGGGCTTACCGGTATCAGCATTCAAAATTTAAATAGCAAACAAAGTACGGTTACCGACAACAATGGTAAATTTAGCATTGGCGCTAAAGTGAATGATATGCTGCTGGTGAAAGGTTTTGCCTACCAGAACGATACCGTTTTGGTAACCAAGCTCAATGAGATGGAAATATTTTTACTACCGCAGCAGCATATGTTGGCCGATGTAAAAGTAACCAGTGCCGAAGGTCCCAGCATGGCTTTTTACGACCCCTACTACCACGGACAAACTACCACCTATCAAAGGGATGCCGCCGGTAATATTAAGGGCGGACTTACTTTTCGCCTGCACTACTTTAAAAAGGACGAACGCAAAAAAGCCCGGCGGGAAAAGAAAGATAAAGAAAACCAGGTTGAGCAGGAAATAGACAGGCTTTTTACCCCTAAAGCCCTTGCGCAGTATTTGCCGTTAAAGGGGCAGGATATGGAGATGTATATAGTTTTGTATAAGCCGTCTGTTAACACCTATATAAGTGCCAGGTTTATAATGGTTGATTATGTAAATGACTGTTATAAAAAGTTTATACAGCTTTCGCCTCAACAAAGGCTGGCAAAAGCCGATTCTGCCGCTTCAATCGTTGATTAATAGTGTGTGATTGCTATATTAGGCAATCAATACTCAACTGCTTTGAAAAGAAAGGACTTTTTATACCTCACCGGTATGGGCATGGGCGCGGCCATGCTGCAGGGTTTTCCGGTGATGGGCTCGCCGGTACCTCATGATACGGTTTTGCAGCCGGTTGATGCGGCTATTAAAAAACGAATGGCCGATGTGGCTTTGAATGCTGCCAAAAGCAAGGGCGCTACTTATGCCGATGTCCGTATTGGGCGCTACCTTAACCAATCGGTCAGCACGCGCGAAAACCGCGTGCAAAATATTGCCAGTGCCGAGTCGTACGGTATGGGGGTAAGAGTGCTGGCCAATGGTTGCTGGGGTTTTGCCGCTACCGACAAGCTGGATACCGACAGTATTGCCAAAACCGCCGTACAGGCCGTAGCCATTGCCAAAGAAAACTCGCGCCTGCTGAACGAACCGGTACAACTGGCGCCGCAGAAAGGTTATGGCGAAGTAAGCTGGAAAACGCCCATCGAGAAAAATGCCTTTGAAATACCGGTTAAAGATAAAGTCGATTTATTATTGGCGGCCAACAATGTAGCGTTAAAGGCTGGAGCAACCTACATCAGCAATAATTTGTTCATGGTAAATGAGCAAAAGTATTTTGCATCAACCGAGGGCTCTTATATAGACCAGGATATTCATCGCTTGTGGCCTACGTTTACCTTAACTAAAACTGATGCTAAAACCGGCGGTTTCGAAACCCGCAATTCTTTGAGCGCACCGGTGGGAATGGGGTTTGAATACCTGATACCCGACGAGAAAGAAAAAATACAAGGCATATTCCCGATATATAAAAAGCGGTACGATATGCTGGAAGATGTGCGCATCGGTACCGCCCAATTAGACGAAAAACTAAAAGCCAAACCGGTGGAGCCCGGCAAATACGACCTGATTCTGGACCCCACCAATTTGTTCCTGACCATCCACGAATCAGTAGGCCACCCTACTGAGCTGGATAGAGTGCTGGGATACGAAGCCAATTTTGCCGGTACCAGCTTTTTAACGCTGGATAAATGGGAAAGCAAAAAATTCAAGTTTGGCAGCAAGCTGGTTAATATAGTTGGCGATAAAACGCAGCCGGGCTCGTTGGGTGCCGTAGGGTATGATGACGAAGGTGTAAAATGCGGGAATTGGGATATCATCAAAGACGGTGTACTGGTAAACTACCAGGCCACCCGCGACCAGGCACACATTTTAGGCCTGCCGGCATCGCAAGGTTGCTGCTACGCCCAAACCTGGAGCGATGTACAGTTTCAGCGAATGCCAAACGTAAATTTACAGCCCGGTAAAGCGCCACTTAAAGTTGCCGAGATGATTAAGAATACTGAGAAAGGCTTATATATGTTCGGCCGTAACTCTTACTCTATCGACCAGCAGCGTTACAATTTTCAATTCAGCAGCCAGTTATGTTACGAGATACGCAACGGCCAGATTACCGGCATGGTTAAAGGCGCCACCTACCAGGCCAATACCCAGGAGTTCTGGAATTCCTGCTCGGCCATTTGCGACGAAAGCGACTTCCGCATGGGCGGCTCCTTCTTTGACGGCAAAGGCCAGCCCTCGCAAGTCAGTGCTGTATCGCATGGTTGCTCCACCACTAAATTCGATAAAGTAAACGTCATCAATACGCTCCGGAAGCTGGGGTGATAATGGATTGGTTAAGTGGTTGAATAGTTAAATAGTTGATAAGTTTTGAAATGGCATCTTTTACTGAGCTTGAAGTTTGGAAACAGGCAAGAAACATCAGAAAAAATATTAGAGACTTGACAAGCAGATTTCCGATTGAAGAAAAATTTCGATTAACGGACCAAGTGATTCGTTCTTCAAGGTCTGTAGGTAATAATATTGCAGAAGGCCATGGGCGATTCCATTATCAAGATAACATACGCTTTTGCATGATAGCCAGAGGTTCGCTCTCAGAAACACTCGACCATTTAATTGTAGCTTACGATGAGTGCTTTATATCAAAAGAAGAATTCAAATTATTAAAAGAGAATATTGACTTGTGTACCATGAAATTAAACGCATACATCAATCACCTCAAACTCAAACGAGACAAGTTGCCTGAGCAACCCAATCAACTTATCAACAATTCAACTAATTAACCAATCAACCAACTACAGTGAACAGAAAACAGTTTTTATACCTCACCGGGATGGGTTTCGGTGGGGCTATGCTGAGCCAGATACCCGTCATGGGTTCGCCCATTGCACCCGAGGCGGTGTTGGATGGCGGCATTGATGTAGCTGTCAAAAAGCAAATGGCCGATATAGTGCTGAACGCTGCCCGTTCAAGAGGTGCTACTTATGCCGATTGCCGTATTGGCCGGTACTTAAACCAATACGTCATCACCCGCGAAAACAAAGTAGAAAACCTGGTAAATACCGAATCTTACGGCATGGGCATCCGGGTAATTGCCAACGGCTGTTGGGGCTTTGCCGCTACCGACAAGTTAGACACCGATAGTATCGCCAAAGCGGCTGCCCAGGCAGTTGCCATTGCTAAAGAAAATTCGCGTTTGCAAAGTGAGCCGGTTAAGCTGCTACCTCAAAAGGGCTACGGCGAGGTAAGCTGGAAAACCCCAATTGAGCGTAATGCATTCGAAGTGCCTATTAAAGAAAAGGTTGATTTGCTGCTTTCGGTAAATGACGCAGCCATGAAAGCTGGCGCTAATTACGTAAACTCTTTACTGTTTTTAGTAAACGAGCAAAAGTATTTTGCTTCGACGGATGGCTCGTACATTGACCAGGACATACATCGTATCTGGCCGGTTTTTGGCGCGACTAAAATAGACCCGAAGACGAGTAAATTTGAAACCCGCCAATCGCTCAGTTCGCCACGCGGTATGGGCTATGAGTATTTGATGCCACGCGAGAGCGACAAAATTAAAGGTACGCCTACCGTTTTATATCGCGACCGGTATGATATGATTGAAGATGCCCGTGCGGCAGCCATTCAGGCCGACCAAAAACTGAAAGCCAAATCGGTAGAGCCAGGCAAATATGATTTGATACTGGACCCTTCACATTTATGGCTGACTATCCACGAATCGGTAGGGCATCCTACGGAGTTAGACCGTGTACTGGGTTACGAGGCTAACTTTGCAGGTACCAGTTTTTTAACGTTGGATAAGTGGGAAAGTAAAAAGTTTCAGTTCGGCAGTAAAAACGTTAACATCTTAGCCGATAAACTACAGCCCGGCTCGTTGGGTGCTGTAGGTTATGATGATGAAGGTGTTAAAACCAAGCAGTGGGACATTATCAAAGATGGCGTATTGGTAAATTATCAGTCCATTCGTGACCAAGGGCATATCATCGGGTTAACTGAGTCGCAAGGTTGTTGTTATGCGGATAACTGGTCGTCGGTACAATTTCAACGTATGCCTAACATCAGTTTGCAGGCAGGCAATTCGCCGCTTAAACCAATGGATATGATTAAAAATGTAGAAAAAGGTATTTACATCATCGGCGACAGCTCTTTTTCTATCGACCAGCAGCGGTATAACTTCCAGTTTAGCGGGCAGTTGTATTACGAAATTAAGAACGGTAAAATTGTAGGTATGCTTAATGATGTGGCTTATCAATCCAATACGCAGGAGTTCTGGAATTCCTGTTCGGCCGTATGCGACCAGAGCGATTACCGTTTAGGCGGATCGTTTTTTGATGGCAAGGGGCAGCCAATGCAATCAAGTGCCGTATCGCACGGCTCTTCCACCGCCCGATTTAATGGAGTTAACATTATCAACACAGCACGTAAAATCTAAGAATTGATTATGGCTATATTAACCGAAGAACAAGCCCGCGCCCTGCTTACCAAGGCGCTGAGCTACTCTAAAGCCGAACAATGTGAAGTAAATTTAAGCGGAGGCGACTCGTCTAACATTCGTTATGCCCGTAACTCCGTATCAACCAGCGGTGGCATCAGCCGTAACAGTTTGGTGGTATCATCTGCTTTTGGTAAAAAGCTGGGCACGGCTACCATCAATGAGTTTGATGATGCCTCGCTCGAAAAAGCCGTACGCCGCTCAGAAGAACTGGCGCAACTGGCCCCCGAAAACCCGGAGTTTATGCCGTTTTTAGGTCCGCAAAACTATGGAGCGCCAACTCCAACGTTTGTACAATCTACAGCAGATATTACCCCCAAGCAACGCGCTGATATGGTGCAGCAAAGCTTGCAGGTGGCTAAAGACAGCAAACTGACGGCTGCCGGATTTTTAGAAAGCAGCGCCGGTTTTTCGGCCATCATGAACTCTAAAGGACTATTTGCCTACAATACCGCTACCGATATTAATTTTTCGGTAACTATGCGTACGGCAGATGGTAAAGGCTCGGGTTATGCAACCAAAGCATTTAATGATGTTGGCAAAATGGACACACTGGCTTTCTCTAAAGTGGCAGCCAGAAAGGCATCGGGCTCGGTAAATACCAAAGCGCTGGAGCCTGGCAAGTATACCGTAATATTAGAGCCTGCCGCTGGTATTGTTTTGTTGGAGCAACTATACGGCGGCCTGGATGCCCGCAGTGCCGACGAAGGCCGCAGCTTTTTAAGTAAAGCTGGTGGTAAAACCAGGTGGGGCGAAAAGCTGGTAGATGAGCGGGTAAATATTTATTCTGACCCGGCTAACCCTGAATTACCTACCAGTCGTTGGAACGGCGATGGCCGCGTGCAGGAAAAGATAAGCTGGATTGAAAAAGGCGTAGTTAAAAACCTATTCTATTCGCGCTACTGGGCTCAAAAAAAAGGCGTAAAAGCAACACCCGGCCCGGATGGTATCATTATGGAAGGCGGTACCCAAAGCCTGGAAGACCTGGTTAAAGGAACCGAGAAAGGTATTTTGGTAACCCGTTTGTGGTACATCCGCCCGGTTGACCCGCAAACTTTACTGTATACCGGCCTTACCCGCGACGGTACATTTTACATTGAGAACGGGCAAATTAAGTTCCCCGTAAAAAACTTTAGGTTTAATGAGAGCCCGGTAATTATGCTGAATAACCTTGAGGCCTTGGGCAAAACCGAGCGCACCGTGAGCGGCGAAAGCGGCCAGAACGCACTAATTCCACCAATGAAAATACGCGACTTCACCTTCAGTTCATTGTCTGATGCGGTTTAGGTTTGCATAGTATTATAAAACGGCAGCGGTCGTATGGTTAACCATGCGACCGCCGCCGTTTTATAGTCATTTAATAATTTTATTTCAAATAACTGCTTAGCGGTACCAGGTTAAAATCCGGGTTATTCTCCAGTATTTTAGATAGTACCGCCGCATGGCGTTGCCCCATAATCAACAATATGCGTTTGCTTTGATGGGCTTGCTGCAGGCTCAACAGGTTGGAATATATTTTTAGTTCGCGGTTGTAAAACAGCGAGACGTACTCGGCGCCGATGTGGCTTTTGTCAATGCGGGCAGTGTCTACTGTATTATCTGTTTTACCAAAACTCCCGTCGGTTACCCGCGCCGGGTTAATATAAATATTGTAGTAAGTGGCCTTTAAGGTTTCAGGAGCATTCAGCTTAAGGAAATACTGTTTTAAAGATAATTGTCCATCTTTTAATTGCTGGTCAAGCGAGCGGCCAAGATTTGAAAACTTATTCAGGTCCTCCATAAATTTATCCAGGTTCTTGCCATCACGGATTAGCCGGCTTGATAAGCCGCTGTAAAAATTAACACCGTGCACTTGGGGTAAATGGAGTTGCTTGGCCAGCACGTAGCCAAACTGGTATTGTTCGGCACGGCCGTAATCTAATTGCGCAAATTGTAACTTACCTGATGTGTACAGGTTATACAAACTGTCTACCGTATGTTGCTCACTCGGTTCTCGCTCAATTAAAATCATATCCGGCCGGTATTGGGCCAGCTGTTTATTGATATCGGCTATCTCTTTTTGCCTGCCCGGGCTAAACAAGTCCATGGACGGTCCTTGTTTGTAAAAGGCTTCCTGCCCAAAATGGGTAGCCCCCATCAGCATTACATTGATTTTTCCGGTTTGAGTTGGCGTTTGCGAAAATGCTACCGGTAGTAGTCCGGTAAGTAAAAGGAATAGGGTGTAAAGACGTTTCATTAAAAGTGTGTTTTAGCAAAGAGTACCTAACCTGGTGTATTGTTACAGCCGGCGAGGTGCAAAATATCTTTGCTAAGTTGTATCCGTTGATAATGAACTGATTATTCTTTATGTTCATCAATCAGTACCCGTTCTATGCGGGTATCGGGTATAAACCAAATTACGGCAACCAACGCGTACAGGCACAAACTAATGGCAGGCTGTACAAAAGCCAGCGCAATAGATATCAGATAGATGATGATAGAAATTTTACCCTTCCAGTCGTGCCCCATGGCTTTAGCCAGTGTTGATTCGGGCCCGGCTTGCTTACCAAAATGGCGGCCAGTATGGTATAGGCAATAGCACTCATCAGCATGATGACACCATACAGTGCCACAGGCCATTCCGAAAAATGATTTTCGCCCATCCAACTGGTGACGAACGGGATGATAGAAAGCCAAAACAATAAATGCAGGTTAGCCCATAAGGCGCCGCCGCGCACCTGCCGCACGGCATGCAGCATATGGTGATGGTTGTTCCAGTAAATGCCTACATAAATAAAGCTGAGTACGTAGCTCAGAGCAACCGGTATTAAAGGTTTTAAATCGGCCAGGGTATTGCCATGCGGTGTTTTAAGTTCCAGCACCATAATGGTAATAATGATGGCAATTACCCCATCGCTAAAAGCTTCCAAGCGTCCTTTGTTCATGTTTGCGGCTTAAGTAAATGCTAAAT
The DNA here is from genome assembly GCA_913777515.1 of uncultured Mucilaginibacter sp. Lineage (GTDB taxonomy): Bacteria > Bacteroidota > Bacteroidia > Sphingobacteriales > Sphingobacteriaceae > Mucilaginibacter. Next base: position 12,806 of record CAJYSL010000213.1, on the reverse strand, counting down.
GTACAGCAAAAATGATAAGTAGCAGTAATGCCCAATAGACTGTAAACTAAATTATTTGCATATTTAGCTCAATGTTGAGGTATAAATTATACAGGTGGTTTACAGGTTTGATGTTATTACTGGCAGCCTGTAATTACCATTCGGAAACTTCGCGCAAGACAGTTTTTAATATTAATCTCGACCAGGGGCTGTCCTCGCTCGACCCGGCTTTTGCCCGTAACCAGAACGCCTTATGGATGGTTAACCAGGTGTTTAACGGGTTAGTACAGATTGATGATAGCCTGCATGTGCAACCCTGCGTGGCTAAAAGCTGGGCAATATCGGCAGATGGTTTGGTTTACACTTTTCATCTGCGGCGCGATGTTTACTTTCAGGATGATAAACAGTTTGCCGGGGGCAAGGGTCGGAAAGCTACTGCTGGCGATTTTGCTTACAGCTTTGGCCGTTTAATTGACCCTAAAGTGGCTTCATCGGGCTCATGGATATTTAGTGACAAGGTAACCGGCAAAGAAGCCTTTGTGGCGGTTAACGACAGTACTTTTCAAATCAAACTCAAGCATCCGTTTCCGCCTTTGTTGAGCGTGCTTACCGCGCAGTATTGCTCGGTAGTTCCGCACGAGGTGGTTGAGCATTATGGTAAGGATTTCAGGAGCCATCCGGTAGGTACCGGGCCTTTCAGGTTTAAATACTGGAAAGAAGGGGAAGTACTGGTGCTGCTCAAAAATGAACGTTATTGGGAAAAGGATAAGCAGGGGCATGCATTGCCCTACCTCGACGCTGTGCGCTCAACATTCATTAGCGATAAGCAAACGGCTTTTATGGAGTTTATTAAAAAGAAACTCGATTTTTTTAACGGGATTGATGGCAGCTACCGGGATGATTTTTTAAGTAAATCGGGTAAGGTTACCAAAAAATATCAGGGTAAGTTTAAGGTAATCATACAGCCTTCGTTAAATACCGAATACCTGGGTATTTTGATTGACACCAGCATTGCCATTGTCAAATCATCGCCTTTAAAGCAACTTAAAATAAGGCAGGCTATCAATTATGCCATTAATAAGCCTACCATGATTAAGTTTTTACGCAACAGTGTAGGCACGCCGGGTTTCGCGGGCTTTATACCCAAAGGTATGCCGGGCTTTGATACTGCGGCGGTAAAGGGATACCAATATAACCCGGCAAAAGCCAAGCAGCTATTAGCAGAAGCCGGGTATCCCGATGGGCGTAACCTGCCCGAAATTGTGCTGAGTACTACTACCAGTTACCGTGATTTGATTGAATATATACAGGGCGAACTACAGAAAGTGGGCATCAGGGTGCGGGTAGAACTGGTGCAAGGCGCAAGCCTGCGCGATATGATAGCCAAAAACGGGGTCAATTTTTTCCGGGCTTCCTGGGTTGCGGATTATCCGGATGCCGAAAACTACCTGTCGCTTTTTTACAGCAAAAACAAAATTCCGTTTGGGCCTAATTATACCGGTTTTCAGAATAAAACCTATGATGCCTTATTTGAGCAAGCGGCGCGTACCAATGATGAGCAGCAACGGTACAAGCTTTACCAGCAAATGGATAACCTGATGATGCAGCAATCGCCGGTGGTGATTTTGTATTATGACAAGTTGGTTAACCTTTACCAAAACAATATAAGTAGCTACAGCATCAATCCGCAAAACCTATTGATTTTTAAGTACATCAAAAAGCACTGAATACTGTAAGGTATTCATTAAAGCATAGTTCTTCCGTTATATGAATTTACTTCGTAAAGTACCGCATCCTTTAGCTATATTGATGAGTGTTATTGTGCTATCGGCATTGGCTACCTGGCTGGTACCTGCCGGTAAATATGATACGCTAAGCTATACCGCGCCCAACTTTGTGCTCAACAAAAACGGTGCAGAGCAAACCTTACCGGCTAATCAAAAGGTGCTGGATAGTTTGCATATCAATGCATCGGTTAGTGCGTTTACGCAGGGTATCATCCGCAAACCGGTATCGGTACCGGGTAGCTATCATCATCTGCCAAAAAATGCGCAAGGTGTAGTTAAAGTGATAGAAGCTCCCATCCAGGGGGTATACGATACCATTGATATTATTTTATTTGTATTGCTCATCGGCGGCTTTATTCAGGTATTTAATGCTACCGGCGCTTTAGAGGCCGGTTTGCAGAGACTATCGGCTATCATGCGTGGTAAGGAGGGATGGCTGATTATCATCCTGACTTTTCTGCTCACTTTTGGCGGTGCATCTTACGGCATGGCCGAAGAAGCCTTTGCTTTTTACCCTGTACTGGTGCCGTTGTTTCTGGCTGCCGGTTATGATTTACTGGTTCCTGTAGCCGTTATTTTCGGAGGTACGCAGTTGGGGACATTATCCTCATTTTCTAACCCGTTTTCAACTATCATTGCCTCAAATGCCTGCGGTATCAGCTGGACGGACGGCTTAAATGGCCGTTTGCTCATGTTTGTATTGTCGGCCGTTTTGTATATTGTTTACCTGGTACGCTATGCACGGCAGGGTAAGCTCAACCCAGGCAAGTCATTAGTTTACCGGTTTGATGGCAATGTGCAAAGTCCGTTTCCGGCATTCAACACGCAGGGCGAAACGCAGCCGCTGTCGGCTCGAAACATCGGCTTGCTGGTTATCTTTTTTCTGGCCTTTGCTACCATGATTACCGGGGTGGTGGTTTGGCATTGGTGGCTGCTCGAAATGTCGGCCGTGTTTTTGGTGGCCGCTTTGGTAATTGCTTTAATACAGCGTATGGGGCAGCGCGAGTTTATCGAAACTTTTATTAAAGGCGCTGAAGGCTTACTGAGCGTAGCCTTTATTATTGGTGCCGCTCGCGGTGTTACGGCTATTTTAGATGGCGGTCACATCAGCGATACCATTGTAAACAGCGCCGCACAGTTGGTAAGCGGATTACCGTCGGGCATTTTTATCGTGCTGATGTTGCTGCTGTATTGCTTGTTCACGCTGTTTATCTCCAGCTCTTCGGGGATGGCGGTAGTTACCATGCCCATCATGGGGGCGTTGGCCGTAGCTGCCCACGTGCCCGGCCGCGAAATGGTAAACAGTTACCTGTTTGGTATGGGCATTATGGGCTTTGTAACACCCACCGGCTTGTTATTGCCCTCATTGGCACTGGTGGGCATCAGCTTTAAGGCCTGGTGGCGCTTTATCTGGCCGTTGATGCTCATGCTGCTAGTGCTTTGTGCCGCATTTTTAATTGTCGGCGTGAGGCTTTAAGCCGGGGTGTCTCTTCGAAATTTATTTCAAGCCTTTAACAAAATCAGTAATGGCGGTAACCAATTCGGGCTTTATCGGCAAATCAGGCTGGTTGTAGGTAGCTACGTTAGCCTGCGCTGCCTGCGGAGCTTCCTTTAAAACATAATTCATGCCCTGAATAACGGTTAGCTTGGCGTCCGATTTGGCCTTTTTAAGCTTTTCGGCATCGGCAATACTTACCTGTAAATCGTTAGCGCCCTGTATCAGCAACACCGGCACTTTTACTTTTTTAATCTCGCGGATAGGGTCAAAGCGCATCCAGGTCATCAAGTAGGGTTGCACGCTTGCACGGGCAATACTGTATAATGATGGGTCTACCTTATCGTTGACTTTGCCTTTGCGCAAACTGTCGGCTATGGCTTTAAAACCTTGTGTAATATAATCTGGCTGACCTTTCAGTTGTTCAGTAATCAATTTATCGGCAGTCAGGCTTTCGCCTTCTACCGAGATAAAACCATTCACCGGTTGACCGGGAGCAGCCAGCATACCAACCAGCGAACCTTCGCTATGTCCTAAAATAATAATTTTAGAAAAGCGCGCATCTTCGTGTAGTTGATTAATCAGCGCCGTGGCATCATCTACATAGTCGTCAAACTTCAGTTGCGACTCGCGGATAGAATTAACGGTTTCGCCCACCAAACGTTTGTCATAGCGCAAAGAGGCTATACCGTTTTTAGCCAGGCCTGATGCCAGCATGCGGTACATATTGGTGGTTTGATTTACCTTAGATTTGTTGCCGTCGCGGTCGGTTGGCCCGGAGGCTGCGATGATTAAAACAACCGGCATTTTACCGCTGGCTTGCTTGGGTGTTGCCAGTGTTCCGCGTATAGTGCCCGATAATGTTTTTAGTTCAAACGGGGTTTCGGTAGTATATGGGTCATCGGCCAGCACTGGGGCTGCGTTTTCAGTGCGGTAATTATCAAAAAGCAAACCGCTCATTTTGCCCTTAGAGTTCAGGCTTACCTTCATAGCCAGGCTCGATTTCTGGAAATCAGCCCGGTACATGGCCACGCCATCCTGCAAACCCATAAATGATGCCCGTTGCATACGGCCCAGTTGATTTTGCAGCAACGTTACCTGCTGGCGGTTTTTATCTGAAGGTATTTGCGTTTTTACCTCGGGTGCAAACATGGTAAAAATGCTGTCGGCTTGGTTGCGGTTATAATACAGCATAAACTTATTCAGGGCAGCCCGGTAAGCTGTTGGTTCGGCTTGCGCATAAACCTGCGGTAAAGTAAAAAGCAAGGTTACCAGCAGCAGTAATTTTCTCATCATTATCGTTTCACAAATTAATCAAACATCAGTTTACATTAACCGGCATTGCCGGTGAGGGCACTTGCCAATATAATGGCTAAAACCAACAGCGTAATGCCAGTGTACAGCCAGTCTTTCTCGAGCACAAAGCCTACGGCCGAAAATATAATCCGTATAACGGGCGTAGCAATCAGCAATATAATGCCGGCCTGTATAATGGCCCGGCCCCGCCAGGTAAGTATGCCGTTGATAATGCCCGAAGCCGAATGTACAAAGCCCGGTACGCCAACAAAATCAGTATAATGCACCTGCTCGTGCCCGTGCCGGTACAAATATAGGCAGCCCCCAATAAATACAATCAGCATAGACGATATTACACCAACGCGCAATATCCAGCCAATAATATGCTGAATGTCTACATCAGTCGCATTTTTTTTAGAAGCCATTCGTGCAATTATATTTTATGGTTGATACCGTTGTAAATCATCTGGCTGGCTAAAAAGGTTACAATAACGGCAAATATCCACCGCAACCATTGCGACGATTGACTATGAACCAGAATTTTAGAGCCGGTAAGCGCACCTAACAACACGCCCAACACAACCGGCATAGATAGTCCTGGGTCGATGTAACCGCGTTGCAGATATACCACGGCGCTGGCCGCAGCCGTAACACCAATCATAAAATTGCTGGTAGTGGTAGATACTTTGAACGGAATACGCATAATACCATCCATAGCTATCACTTTTAGTGCTCCGGAGCCAATGCCCAGCAAACCCGAAATCACGCCGGCGAAGGCCATCATGGCAAAACCACCGCCTATGTTTACCACGCCGTAATCTACTTTACCCTGAGCGGTTGGATACTGGCTATTCAGTTTAAACTTTTCGGCCCATTCGCTTTTTTGGGTATTGATTTGCTCATTCTTTTTGCGAAGCGACATAAACGCCGAAAAAATAAGGATAACACCAAAGGCAATGGCAATTACACTGGTTTGGATGTGCAAAGCCAGCATGGCACCAGCCATAGCCCCGATAGTGGTTGCAATCTCCAGGAACATCCCGAGACGGATGTTGGTAATACCCTCTTTAACATAAGCAGCAGCCGACCCTGAAGACGTGGCAATAACCGAAACCAGTGATGCCCCGATGGCATAATGAATATTTACGTTAAGCAGCAGCGTAAGCAACGGAATAATAACCACCCCGCCACCCAAACCGGTAAGCGAACCTATCAGCCCGGCAACGTACGAACCTGCCAAAACAATCAGCGTTAAAACCAATACCGTCATGAGTGGGCTAAGGTAGCAAATTAGCGCAAGAGGCTGAATAGTTAATTCAAGGAGTGGGAGGTGTTGTTGGCGAAACTTACCAAGCAATTTTGCTGTTGGTTAACAGTTCATTGAATTGACATCAGATTGTCAAGCTTTACTTTTGGCGTTGTTACTTAAAACGTGTTAATGTACTATTGCGTTAAATATATGTTTAAACACGTAAATTAAAATGGCAAAAATACTTCATGTGATATCAAGCCCAAGGGGTGAGGCATCTAACAGCATTAAATTAGGTAACGCAATTATCGATAAGCTTAAAGAGCAGCATTCAGAAACTGCTGTAACCGTACGCGATTTAACCAAAGGTCCTTTTCCGCATCTGGAAGAAGCCCATTTGAATGCTTTCTTTACCCCGGTTGAACAACATACCGAAGAAAACAAAGAAGCTATTCGTCATTCGAATGAAGCAATTAAAGAAATTTTTGATGCTGACATTTTAGTGATTGATGCGCCGATGTACAACTTCAGCATCCCATCTACCCTAAAATCATGGATAGACCATATTGCCCGTGCCGGTATCACTTTCAGATATACTGCCGAAGGTCCGGAAGGATTAATTAAAGGCAAAAAAGTATATCTGGCGGTAACAACAGGTGGAGTTTATAGCTCAGGCCCGATGACATCTGCTGACTTTGTAGCCCCATATTTAAAGGCCGTATTAGGTTTTCTCGGCCTCACTGATGTTGTGGTTAACCGTGCCGAAGGTTTTGCCATGCCTGATTTGCAAGCCGAAGCGCTTCAAAAAGGTATTGATAATATCACTTTATAAGTTCGATTCTTTAGCATTAAGGATGGAAAATACATCCTTAATGCTAATTGTATTCTAGCCAAATCAGGCTACTCACTTTTCGTTGCCAGGGGCAAGTCAGGGTTTCTGCTATAAGACAATATCAGCATCACTACACCGGCGGTTATACATATATCAGCAACATTAAAAATTCCAGTTCTTAGGCCACCGATACCCATATTCATAAAGTCGATTATATGACGGTCACGGAACAGGCGGTCAATCAGATTGCCTATGCCACCTGCAAAAACCAGCGTAAAGGCAGTGAGGCGAAAAGTGTTGATAACTTTAAGGTTATTCAATACATACCACAAAATCGCCATCATCATTATTAAAGGCAAAATTTCCAACAATAAAAGATTTAACGTTTGAGGTAAATTGTCGCCTAGGCTTAGTGCTGCCCCGGTGTTTTCTGCGTACTCCAAACGAAACAGGTCATGAAAGTACGATATTGGCGAAGTAAACATCAAGTGCTTATGGGCAATGTTTTTAGTCACCTGGTCGCAGCTTATCATTGATGAGGCCACTAGGCAGAACAACAGGAGTTTGAATTTAGGTTTCATGCAAGGCTTGTTGGTGAGGTATAATGCTAACAACTAAAAAGCAGTTGCTTTATTATAGTTTCCTCTCGAAAAGGCAATCTCCGGTTCGGGTTACTTTATAATACCTCAGTGTTTAAAATGCCTCATTCAATCCTAAAAAGAATCCTTTAGACCCATATTTACCAAAGGCATAATCCAGGCACAAGTTGGTTCGGGTAGCTTTATTAAACAGTACCCGTAAACCGCCGCCACCTCCTGGTTGCCATTTTTCAAAAAGTTCGGTACCTACGCCATCTTTCGCTGTTTGCACGTTGGCAAATGCTACGCCACTGATGAATTTATTACGGGTAATCGGGAACCGGTATTCGGCCTCTGAGTAATTAAATTGTGTTCCCTTGAAATAGCCAACAGTATAACCACGGCCGCTACGCAAACTGGGGTCTTTAGCTGTACCCGGCAATTCAAGATAAGGCACTGCGCCGGTTACCGCGTACGAGCCCCAGTTCCACAAGGCAATTACATGTTCGGGGTTGCGGTGTGACAGGCTAAAGTATTTACGAAAATCCGTCGTAAATATAGTGGCATTGCGGCTGCTGCCTATCCAACTTTGATTTACGCGCAAACCGGCATCGGCATAGATGCCCTTGTAAGCCCGGTTCTGGTTATCGCGGGTGGTATACTCGGCACTCGCAATTAGGCCGTTAGCACTATAGTTACTGCCGTTAAAACCGTAGCGTTCATTATAAATGTTGTAAGGTGTTAAGGTAGTGGTTGCTCGTTTATCTTCGATATTTCTACGGATATCAAATGACACTCCGGCTCCTACAAAAAAGTTTTTAGCTACATTTTTATAAACCTTTTCGCGGAAAGCATAGAACATCGAGTTGTAGGCAAAGGGCTTCCGGTCGGCATTAACCAGCGCCTGGTCGGCAAGGCTGCCGTTGTTAGATTGGCCTATCCCCAAGCCAAAATCGGGCGTAACGGTTTTAGCTACCACCAGGCTACCCTGCAAATTCCATTTATTGCCCGGAGTAAACACATTGTGGTTGATGTAAAAGTAAATGATTTTTTTGGTGGTGATGGAAGCCGAGGTAGCCGCTACCGATAGCAGGGTATTAGGGTCGCTGCCCAGCTTTCGTCCAGCCACTGCCTTGATACCCAACTGGAATCCAATGCTTGGGTTAGAGGCTATATTAGGTACAACGGTAACGCCCGATTTCTTCTTTAATGGGTCAGGCTTTTTTCGCGGATGCAAAATATCGTTGACCAAATCCCCAAAATCATACTGCTTATACAGGGTGTCAACCACGCGGGGCTGTTTGGCTTTCAATCGACGCAATGAGTCTGCCTTAAGTGAGTCTACCGGTGCAATTTGCGCAACAGCAATGTTGCCGGCGCCTGTTAACAAGATAAACAGCATTACCGCCACTGAGCAAAATTTTATATAAACAAAGCGTTTACCCAAAACCGAATGATTAATAATAGAACACAAACAATTAAGTTGTAGAATTAAAATTAGAAGAGAATTGTTTGATGCCGTACGTCTGCAAAAGGTCAAGAAACTGATTGTTTGTTACGTTGCAGCGGTTAAGATTAAACAGCATAGTGTAGATGTATTTTCATTTCATCGGCTACAAAAGATAAATTATCTTACACCCCACGTAATATTGGCCTGATATCGTATGAAACACATTGTAACCCTCACGCTGAGCCCGGTAGTGGATAAAAGCACTACGGTTGATAAAATTATAGCCGACCAGAAGCTGATTTGCATCGAGCCTCGGTTTGAGGCCGGTGGCGGCGGTATTAATGTGTCGCGTGGGCTAAAGCGGTTAAATGTGACTTCGCTGGCTGTATTTCCGTCGGGCGGCCTGACTGGTCAGCACCTGCAGGATTTGCTCAAGGCAGAGCATATTAATCATATGCCGGTGCTCACTGAAAAGATGACCCGCGAAAATTTTATCGTCATCAACCGGGAGGTGCACGAGGAATACCGTTTTGGCATGCCTGCCGTAGAGTTGCTGCCTAAAGAAGAGCGCGAAATACTCAGCGTACTAAAAAAATTGTTGCCCAAACCTAAGTTTATTGTGGTAAGCGGCGCCATGCCGCCGGGTTTAAGTCCTGATTTTTTAGCCAAAGTTGCCCGCATAGCACAACAGGATGAAGCAAGGTTGATTGTAGACACTTCGGGCGAAGCGTTAAAGTATGCGGTAGAAGAAGGCGTTTATTTACTCAAGCCCAACCAGGCAGAGCTGAGCAAGCTTACCAGTATTGATATTAAAGACATCAGCGCGGTTGAAGCGGCTGCAAGGCAGATTATAGACAAAGGCAAATGCCAGATTATTGTGGTATCGTTAGGAGCACAAGGCGCATACTTGGCTACACGTGGTTTTAGCGAATATGTTGAGGCACCGCAGGTAGAAAAACGTAGCACGGTTGGGGCCGGCGACAGTATGGTAGCCGGAATGGTTTATGCCTGCGAAAAAGGTATGGATATACGCCAGATGATACGCATGGGTATTGCCTGCGGCAGCGCAGCCACTATGAATCCTGGTTCTGAGTTGTTTAATAAAGCAGATGCCGAAAAGCTGTTTCAGCAAATGGTGAATAAAATGAGGTAAACAGAATATATTACGTTGGATAAATAATGATGCCCGTTTAATTCAATCTACTTTGCCAATGTATATGAACTTTGAAGATAAGTAGGAGAAGTCATATACGATTGTGAATCCGTATTAACTGCAACTGCTGAAGGGTCTGAAGGTCTGCCACCAATGACAATAAATCCACCTTTGCCGCTGGTGTCCAGTCCGTTGAGTTGAATGCGATAAGCGAATTTTCCAGATGCGTTGATTACCTGTTCCAAATATTTGAGCGGAACAGCCAACTCAGAGGTATAAACTTTTTCGTGATTGATAAGCCCTGCAGCTTTTATACCCAAATCGTTATAAATTGAAACTGACGAATCTGCAATCCCTTTGGCGCCGGTGAGGGGAATTTCTTTGATATGCCCCGACATTTGAGTATTCAGCTCAAGCAGTTGTTTGTCGGTGAATGTTTCATTATTTCGAAGTTTGTAGCTTATTCCGGCACTATATGCATCAGGAACTAACGGATACGTGATGGCAACAGGGGGTGCATCATTCTTTTTGTCAATGTTTTTAATTGTAAGTGTTATGCCTCCCGCAGCAATTTTTTGGATAGCACCATGATAAGTAGCTTGTATAGTTAGGTAAAGATTTTCGGTATCATTACTCATAATGTAGTAGCAATCCAAAGCATGGTTGTAAGCTTCATAATGTGTCCATTCATTAGCTTTTCCATCTATTCTGATATCTTTTGAGGCAAGTACACTAATCGTTTGCGTATTAGGGAGCTTTTGTGCAATAGATTTTTGTGTAAAAAGGAGTGCCGCGGCTATAAATGCAAGGCAATTGAGCATGATAAAGGTTCGATTCATAAACTAATATCCTACGAAAAATTCGTAATTAAAAATATATTACGAGTTTTTCGTAAGATATTAGTTATAGCTCCGTTATTCTGTAAATGATGTTCAAGCAATCAATACTGCTGAATTTCGAAATTTAACGTAATTATGCGTTTCAGGGTGTAGTCACCGCAACCGGTAAAATCTTTCCGTTAAAAAACTTGTGCCCGGTAGTGGCAAAGTCGGCAATGTATTTGCCCATTTCAAAAGCCATCACCGGTGATTGGTAATCCGGGAAAGCTTGTTCCAGCATCTCCGTCTGGGCCGACCCGAGGGCCAGGCAGTTTACACTGATTTGCCTGTCTTTTAGTTCTAAAGCCAAACACTCGGTTAGGGTATGCAAAGCGCCCTTGCTGGCAGAATAAGCCGCCAGGCCTGCAAACTTAACGCTGCCCTGTACACCACCCATGCTGCCAATGTTTACAATATGCCCGCCTTGGGTAATTTGGGGCAACAGGTTTTGTATCATGCGCACATGGCCAATATAGTTGCTTTGCAGCATTTCTACAAAATCGCCTTCGTCCAGTTTTTCAAAGGGTTTATTTACCAAAGCGCCGGCGTTGTTAATCAGCACATCCACCTTGCCCTCAAAACGAGTGTTGATAAACTGCTGCAAACCTGCATATTCATCATGTACAATGTCAAAAGCTATGGGGTAAAGCGTGCAATCGGAGTTTAAGCCTTTGGCAATTTCCAGTAAACGGGTAAGCTTATCCTGCGAACGCGCCAGAGCAATTACGTGGTGGTGATTCTGTAAAATAAGTTCCAATACTGCCTCAAAACCTACGCCGCTGCTCGCTCCGGTAATTACTATATTCATGGTACACTAATATTATGAAGGTTTTAAACTAACATTTATCGTTAGCTCAGGTTTGATTTAGCTTCTTCTTCGGTGTCTTCTTCAATTACAATGGGCGGCAGGCCTTCCTGTAATTTGCTTTCGTTAAAAACATAATACACGCCTATCAACGATACAATAGCCGACACTACGTAAAATGATAAACTTACAAAAATGGCTAAACTGGCGTTCATGTGAAATATGCCCGACAGCCAGGTAAAGATGTATTCGCGTGCACCCAAGCCGCCCAAAGTAAACGGAAACACGGCTGCTAACGACGACATCAGGAAGCTGAGCAGATAAGGGGCAAACTTTCCGTTAAAATGTAAGCCTAAAAGAATCAATAATATGGTAAGCACCTGTAAAGATTGTACTCCTAAGGCCTTTAAATGCGCCTCGAAAAAGTAATGCGTATACTCTTTAAAAAAACGGCGCATCACCAGGTAATAAATAGCAGTGCCACCTAAAAATACACTAAGCGGGATAGCAATGTGAATATGTATTTGCGGCACAAATAAAATAAGCGCCATCGTAATAAAACCTATTGCCCAAAAACCGCTCAGCCTGTCGAACAATATAGCCCAGAACACTTTTTTAGCCGGCAGGTTATAGCGCTGGTTAAGCAGATAAATTTTATAGCCATCGCCGCCAATGCCGCCGGGCAGGCATAGGTTATAAAACATGCCTAATAGGTATAATCTTAAGTTAAAACGAATATCCAGCCGCAGGTGAATGGATTTAAAATAACTCAGCAACCGGGAGGCAGATACAATGGTGGATGTGAAAAAACAGAGCAGTGCCGCAATCATCCACCAAGGGTTAGATTGTGCAATTAAACCTTTAACTTTTCCTATTTCAATTTTGCTGAATACGTAATAAAGTAAGGCAGACGTTACTGCAATTTTGAGCAGCAATTTGGTAATGCTCCAAAGCGTATCTTTCCAGGTTTTAGGCTTGGCAGCTTTTTCTTTAGCTATCATGTATGTCTGCAAAACTATGAAAAACAAATTAAACCGGCTTGTTCAAGCCAAAAAGCTTACGATTTAATGAAAGATGAGTATTGCTAAATCATTGATTGCTAATGATGTTTTACAAGCAGTGCTAACACAAATACATCTATATGTAATAACTTGAACCGTGGCCCAAGTATTGTGGGCGTAGCACCGGTAATTAATGTATAATCCGTATTTTTGCGCAAATTTTTAAAGCCCATGAGCAAAGTAAAAGTAGGTTTGGTACAGATGAGCTGTACGGCTGATAAACAGCAAAATTTACATAAAGCT
>CAJYSL010000212.1 GCA_913777515.1 uncultured Mucilaginibacter sp. | reverse complement strand
CAGTTTGATTTAATTGTATCCAATCCGCCGTTTTACATTCAGTCTTTACCCTCGCCCGGTCAGCAAAAAGCTTTGGCCAAACATGCCGACAGTAACTTTTTTAAAGAGTTGATTGTGGGTATGGCTGTGCATCTCAGTGCTGACGGCAAAGGTTGGTTAATTGCACCTATAAATACCGTCAGCCTCATCCTGGCTTTGGCAGAGGAGATGGGCTTACATCTGCAGCAGAATATCAATATACTTTCGTATCCGCATTCCGAGCCTCATCGCCGTATTATTGTTTTGGGGCGTAGGCAAACACCTGTTGCTGCCACGCGTTTATGTATATATGATGCTCCGGGTGTTTATAATGCTGAGTACCGGGCATTACTTTCTGCATTCCTGACTATATTTTAGGCCGGATTCAGTTTTAACAGAATTTCTCCAACAAAATTAATTTTTCATCATGACCCGTATAGGGCTTATATCAGATACCCACGGCTATCTGGACGACGCCGTTTTTAAACATTTTGCCGATTGCGATGAGATATGGCACGCGGGCGATTTTGGCACGCTCGAGCTGGCCGAAAAGCTGGCTGCCTTTAAACCGCTCAAAGGCGTATACGGAAATATTGACGGTCCTGGCATCATGCAAATCTATCCCGAAAACCTCCGTTTTATGTGTGAAGACGTGGATGTTTGGATGACGCATATTGGCGGTTATCCGGATAAATATAGTCCGGCCGTAAAGCGTATTATTTACACTAAGCCCCCCACATTATTTATCAGCGGTCACTCTCATATATTGAAAGTAATATTTGATAGAAAGATTAATTGTTTGCATTTAAACCCCGGAGCGGCCGGAAAACAGGGTTGGCATAAAATTAAAACATTGATAAAATTTTGCATTTCTGGCAATAAAATTCATAACTTGGAGGTGATAGAATTATTAAATAATATGTAATTAATACACTAAGCCTATGAAAGCAGTAAAAACATTAGGACAATTTATCATCGAAAAGCAGGCAGATTTCCCGTATGCCAAGGGAGAGTTGTCGCGCCTGTTGCGTGATATTGGTATTGCCGCCAAAATTGTCAATCGCGAAATTAACAAAGCCGGTCTGGCCGACATTATCGGCGATATGGGGACGGTAAACATTCAGGGCGAGGGGCAGAAAAAGCTGGACGTTTACGCTAACGAACAATTCATCGCAGCGCTGCAAAGTGGCGGCGAATGTTGTATCGTGGTGTCTGAAGAAAACGACGAGTATATTTATATTGACTCCGAGATTTCTAAGAACGCCAAGTACATTGTAGCTATCGACCCGCTGGATGGTTCATCTAACATTGATGTGAACGTAGGGGTAGGCACAATCTTTTCTATTTTCCGCCGTAAATCTACCGAAGGCAAAGCTACGCTGGATGACGTGCTGCAAAAAGGTACGGAGCAGATTGCCGCCGGCTATGTTATCTACGGTTCGTCTACCATGTTGGTGTACACTACCGGCAAAGGGGTGAATGGCTTTACCTTAGATCCATCTATCGGTGAATTCTGCTTGTCGCATCCGGATATGATGGTACCGCAGGATGGCGTTATCTATTCGATTAATGAAGGTTACTACGCCCATTTTCCGGATGGTATCAAAAAATACATCAAATATTGCCAGGTTGAGGATGAGCGCACCCGCCGGCCCTATACCTCGCGCTATACCGGCTCAATGGTGGCCGATATACACCGCACGCTAATTAAAGGCGGCATATTTATCTATCCGATGACGGCGCAAGCCCCTAAAGGCAAGCTGCGCTTAATTTACGAATGCAACCCGATATCGTTCATTGTAGAGCAGGCCGGCGGCAAGGCAACTAACGGTTACGAGCGTATCCTCGAACTTGAGGTAAAAGAATTGCACCAGCGCTCGGCCATCGTGATAGGGTCGGTGAATATGGTGGAGAAGGCAGAAGAAATGCTGGCTTGCTTTTCGCCCCAGATTACCAAAACTACTTTTGAAGGTGTAGTGACTATTCAATAATTTTATAGCTCAGACAAAAACGTTACTTACTGCTTTCCATTTCAAATACTGAGTCAATCAACAAGTTTTTTTGCTGAGCAGCAGCTACGGCAAGCCGGTCGCACCGTTCGTTTTCGGGGTGGCCGGCATGGCCTTTTATCCAGACAAAGCGGATGTTGTGCAGCTTACTTACCTCAAGGTAACGTAACCATAAGTCTTTATTTTTTTTACCGGCAAAGCCTTTGGCTAACCAGCCGTTTACCCAACGCTTTTCGATAGCGTCTACCACATATTTAGAGTCGGAATAAATGGTTACCTGCTGGTTGGGGCTCTTCAGCGCTTCCAGTCCTTTAATGACAGCTAACAGCTCCATACGGTTGTTGGTAGTTTTGCGGAAGCCTTCGGCCAGTTCTTTATAGTGTTTACCGGCGCGCAAAATGGTGCCATAGCCCCCCGGACCCGGGTTGCCGCTTGATGCGCCGTCTGTAAAAATCTCAATCATAAAACGTAGCGCAATGATAAGAAAAAGCCGTGTTTACAGCCTACAGATAAATTTTAAAAAAGGGTTTGCATAACCGTTTTAGATTTCTATTTTTGTACCCACAAACACGGTAGATGTAGCTCAGTTGGTTAGAGCACTAGATTGTGGTTCTAGGGGTCGTGGGTTCGAGCCCCATCATTTACCCGAAATGTAAAAAGGCTGTTTTCGTAAAGAAAACGGCCTTTTTTTGTTTCTGCTATTTTTATTCCTGCTTAATAATAATCTATAGGCGGATTTGGCCGGATTGTCTTGCGGTACTGATAGTAGTGTAAGGGCGTATCTGTATTGGTTACCCAAAATAGAGGACCATTTAGCAAAACAATCCTGCTTTATTGCCGTTGGCTTGGGGCATCTTCAGTATAAAACAGGATTAATAGCGATGCTTAAAAAGCAGGGATACACGTTAAAACCCATCAATTACAATGATAAGTTTTGATGAACATCATTCATTGTCTAATTTATAGCTTTACGTAAAAGTGGAGACGGCAGGCGAGTAGCCCGTTGTTCTTAAAAGCTATTATAAGCTGTTTCTAATCAAGAAGCAGCTTATTTTTGTGCACCTTGGATAAATCCAATTAACCGAATTATTGTTCCAAGCTAGAGTCTTTATGACTCAATTACTTATCCGATACTTTGATAACATACCT
>CAJYSL010000211.1 GCA_913777515.1 uncultured Mucilaginibacter sp. | reverse complement strand
TCCCTCTAACCCTTCAACTCCACGCCAACCCTTGCGATTGGGAGTGCAAAAGTAGAAAAACATTCCATTTAAGTGAAAACTTTTTGTGCTATTCACTGTTTACGCGCCGTTGTAATTGAGGGTCAGGAAGATAAAGTTTCGGAGAACATTTACCTGCACGCCTAATTATCAAAATTACCGCGCTACTGCTACCTTTTCGTTTATCCCTTTAAAGAAAACTACCTTTGTATCCTATGGCTAATCATGATTCTTTTCCCAAAGGATTTATTCAATCTTTAAAAGGTGCACCCGGCTTTGATGAGCAAACGTTTACTACGGTTCATCAAAATGCAGAGGCACCTACTTCGGTGCGAATCAATCCTAATAAGCCGGTGCAATTAGCTAACACGCAACCGGTGCCCTGGTGCCACGATGCGGTTTATCTGCAAAGTCGGCCGTCGTTTACATTCGACCCGCTGTTTCATGCGGGGGCTTATTATGTACAAGAAGCGTCATCCATGTTTATCGACCACATCTTGCGTAATATATATAACGCGGAAGACGGGCCAGTAAAAGTGTTAGACCTTTGTGCGGCGCCAGGCGGAAAAAGCACGTTAATCAGTTCGGCCATTAGTAGTGATGATTTATTGGTATCCAACGAAATCATTAAAACACGGGTACCTATCCTAACCGACAACTTAAATCGCTGGGGAAACTCCAATGTAATCGCTACTAATAACGACCCTAAATCGTTCGCTCGGCTAAAAAGCTTCTTTGATATTATAGTGGTTGATGCACCTTGCTCGGGCTCGGGCATGTTCCGTAAAGACCCTGCGGCCATGGAAGAATGGTCGGAAGCTAATGTGGAACTTTGCCAGCAGCGGCAGGAACGCATTTTGGCCGACATATATCCAACCTTAACCGAGGATGGCTATTTAATATATTCCACCTGTTCCTATTCGTATGAAGAAGATGAGGCCATACTTGACTGGCTTTGCACGGAGTTTGAATTTGAAAGTATACAAATCCCAATTGAATCATCGTGGACTATTGTGGAAAGCAGGTCGGCACAACACAAAGCCTGGGGATACCGTTTTTACCCGGACAAAGTAAAAGGCGAAGGTTTATTTGCGGCTTGCCTGCGTAAAAAGGAGAATACAGGCGAGTCACCAAACTTCAGGTCAAAAAATCAAAGCAAGCCCAATTATAAAGAGATTGATTTACTGAAACCATACATCAGTCAACCGGCAGAACAGTACTTTTTTAAGTTGAACGATGACTGGCTGGCTATCGGTAAGCAACACCGCGAAAGTCTCGAAACATTACAGCAATATTTATACATCAAAAAATCGGGCGTACGTTTAGGCAAGTTGGCTGGTAAAGAATTAATTTCCGACCACGAACTGGCCTTGAGCCTCATCGTCAGCAAAGACGCATTTCTACAAACGGAACTTACTTATGACCAAGCTATTGCTTATCTGCGTAAAGACAATATCGAAGACCTCGACATTAAAGAAAAAGGCTGGAGCCTAATGACCTACCAAGGGTATGCCTTAGGCTGGGCCAAATTATTAACCAACCGCATTAACAACTATTACCCTAAGGAGATAAGGATTTTAGCTCAAGTCCCGAGCCCCCCCCAGCCCCCTAAAAGGGGAGCACCTAAGACGCAAGAATAAAAATACAAGCCATCGTGCCTTTTAAAACTCCCCCTTTAGGGGGCTGGGGGGGGGGCTGGCTCTAATACTCCCCCGTACTCAACATCACCAATGTACAAGCCGACAGGGTTTCAATGCCGCGCTCGTTAGCTAAACGGCGTAGTTCTGCATTTTCGGTACCCGGGTTAAATATGATACGCTTGGGATGAGTGGCCAGGATATAGTCGTACAAAGGTGGTTGGTTTTGCGGACCTACATATAAAGTGATGGTATCAATATCATCATGTATTTCTTCAGGCTTTTCAATAGGCACGCCTGCAACTTCACCTTTTTTGATACCCACATTGACGATGGGATGCCCGGTACGCACCAGGCGGTTAGCAGCCAAGTAGGCATAACGGCTGCTGTCGGGCGTTGCGCCCAGTATCAAGGTTTTCTTTTCTCTAACTAACATGATTTATACGGTTTAATAAGGCTATTTGGCCGGCATGATCAATTTGATGTTCAATTAAGCCTTTAATCATCTCCTGATAAGTAGGCTTAGGCTCAAAAACGCCCCGTGTGTCATCAATCAAATCATTCCATTTATCATCAGGAAAAACCTGCAATGCTTTAACTAAATTACTGTTAGCCTCATCTAAATCAGTAACCAACGCATTCCATTTTTGTTCGGATGCCTCACCCGGCTCGGGCCAGTCGCCCCTTGCAGGTTCGGATGCAGTGGTACCGTTCAGGCGACTGGTCACTTCTTCGGTCCATGCCGTCATGTGTAATATTAAATGAGCGATAGAATGCACGGCTCCCGGCAGCATAGCAAATGCAGTTGTCCAGTTACATTCGGCTGTCAGTGTATTAATGGGTTGCCCATACCAAGGCTTACCTACAAAAGTATTTTCTAATTGTTGCTGGAGTTGTTCTGACACGGTCATATCATATTAATTGGCAATTATAATACCACAAGCCTTGATTGGCAGCAGGTAAACTATGACTGAATACCCTTTTACAAAAGCGTTATAAAAATTTAATTTTATTTAAAATGTTTTGCCGGGCTGTTCGTCTGCCATAATAACAAAACATTATACATTGGTTACCGCCTTAATGCCCGATAATAAAAGAAACTTAACCCTGCAAGCTATTAAAGATTATGGCAAGAGCTTGCTGTTGTTTATTAGGCGGCGGGTAAAAAACGATGCCGATGCCGAAGACATACTGCAGGATGTTTGGTACCAGTTGAGTAGCGTAGTTAATGCCGACCCCATTGAGCAAACCGGCGCCTGGCTTTACCGTGTAGCCCGCAATAAAATTACCGACAAGTACCGCAAGCGTACCGAGTGGTTATTGGACGATTTACTGCCTGAAGATAACGACGGCGAAAGCGAAACAGACTCGGGCTGGATGGATATGCTCATGAGCGAAAGCCAAACGCCGGAGAGCGAATATATCCGCAACCTGTTTTGGGAAGAGCTTTTTACAGCCTTAGACGAATTACCCGCCGAACAAAAACAGGTGTTTATCTGGCAGGAACTGGAGCACAAAACCTTTGATGAAATTGCAGAGGAAACCGGGGTTAAGGTACAAACGCTGGTATCGCGCAAGCGCTATGCCGTGCTGCATTTGCGCAAACGGCTCAAACAATTGTATGATGATATGAATGATTTTTAAAGAATTAAAACATGAAAAAAATATTTTATAAAGGACGGTTTGTATTTATTCCCTTAATGGCTGCAGCATTTTTATCGCTGATTAGTTTTATCGTGATGCAGCTTTGGAATAACCTGTTGCCGGATATACTACAGGTGCGGACCATTACTTTTTGGCAGGCCATGGGTTTATTTGTGTTGTGCAAAATTCTGTTTGGATTTGGCAAGCCGGGCGGTTTTGGCCGTGGTGGTTTTGGGATGCGCGCTAAAATGGCTGAAAGATTGGAGCAGATGAGCCCTGAAGAGCGAGCCCGTTTTAAAGAGCAGTTTAGCGACCGGATGTGCCGCAAACGTGGCCGCTGGGGCCGCGCCGACTGGATGGAAAATGATTTTAAAACGGAGGCTGATAAAAATGCACAGTAGTTTTAGACTACTATATGCCGGTTGCAAAAAGCAGGTACACAAGCTCCTGACTACTTTGCCCTACTTTTCGCAACTGGCATTTGAGGTATTAAGCAGCGTTTAAGCCATTGTTTTGGCAGCAGCTACAGCACAATTAATCCCATCAATAGCGGCCGAGATGATGCCACCGGCATAACCGGCACCCTCACCGCAAGGGTATAAACCTTGTATTTGCGGATGCTGCAAGGTTTCGCGGTCGCGGGGAACTTTTACGGGTGATGAGGTGCGCGACTCAACGCCCACCAATAAGGCTTCATTGGTGTAGTAACCTTTCATTTTACGACCGAACGCGGGTAAGGCCTTTTGCAAACGTTGGTGTATCCAGTTGGGGAGCACTTCTTTCAAATCAGCACTGGTAACGCCCGGCAAATACGAATTTTTAGGTATATCTGCTGAAAGTCGCCCTTCTACAAAATCGACCATCCGCTGGCCCGGCGCGACCAGGTTACCACCGCCGGCGGCGAATGCCGACTGCTCTACCTGCTGCTGAAACTTCAAGAGCTTAAACGGGTCGCTGTCATTCCCCACTACATCTTCCAGATTAATTTGCACTACGGTACCCGAGTTGGCAAACGGATTATTACGTTTAGAGGGACTCCAGCCGTTTACTACAATCTCGCCGGGTTCGGTTGAGCATGGGGCAATGATGCCGCCTGGGCACATGCAGAAAGAAAATACTCCGCGGTCGTCTACCTGCTCCACCAAACTGTAATAAGATGGCGGCAGGTAAGGGCCACGAATATCACAGTGATATTGCGCTTTGTCTATAATATGCTGCGGATGCTCAATGCGCACCCCTAATGCGAAAGGCTTGGCTTCAATTAAAACATTTTGGCGATGCAGCATTTCAAATACATCGCGGGCCGAATGGCCGGTGGCTAAAATAACAGCGGCCCCACTAATGGTTTCGCCCGAGGCCGTTTTAACACCGCTGATTTTACCGAAGCTGATATTTAACTCAGTTACCTTGGTATCAAAAAGTATTTCGCCGCCTGCATTTAAAATAGTTTCGCGCATGGCCGTGATGATTTGCGGTAACTTATTGGTACCAATGTGCGGCCGGGCATCTACCAGAATATCCTCGTTGGCCCCGTGTGCCACAAACATTTGCAATACCTGGTTTACATCACCACGCTTGGTAGACCGGGTGTATAGTTTACCGTCAGAGTAGGTACCGGCACCGCCCTCGCCAAAACAATAATTCGATTCGGGATTGACCAATCCCTGTTTATTAATGTTGGCTAAATCGCGGCGGCGTTGTTTTACATCTTTACCCCTTTCAATGATGATTGGTTTAAAGCCCGATAGCACACACTGCAATGCTGCAAATATCCCGGCCGGACCGGCCCCTACAATAACGATGGGCCTTTTGTCTTTTACGTTAGGATAATCAATATCAAAACTAACCGGTGAGGCAGGCTCATCAACAAATACCTGTAAATGCATGCGGTAAACCACCTTGCGTCCACGGGCATCAATAGAACGTTTACGAATTTTTATGGCTTGGATGCGTTTAAGCGGAAGCTTAAGCTGTTGGGCAGCAATTGTTTTTAATGCCTCTTCATTTTCGTGTTCCTCGGGCAGGCACACTATTTCAATCTCTTTCATCATAACCATAAGCCGGGTTTTTATCCCGGACGGTGCAAAGATAAACAATGTTACGATGTGGTTAAAATGTTCGGCCCTGTACGTTCGATGTTCGGTAACGAACACTTGCGCGCGCCTGTAAATACCTATCATACTAATTATCACATACTTAAAAACATGGTGCCAAAGTTGGCATAATCTTACCAACTTATAATATAAAGCCATGATTACCGAGAACAGCTTGAACAGGATATGGGAAGGATGCTTACAGCAAGACCGCAAATCACAAGAATCGTTATATAAAGTTTTAGCTGTCCGCATGCTGGCCGCCTGTATGCGCTACGCTACCGACCGCGATGAGGCCGAAGATATTATGCAGGAAGGTTTTATCAAAGTTTTTACCTCCATGCACAAATATCGCAACGAAGGCAGCCTGGAAGGATGGATTCGCCGCATTATGGTTCATACCGCCATCTCCCGTTTCCGCAAATCAAAACCACTGCTGTTAACCGATGCCCTGCCCGAAGGCGTAACTGTGAACATGAGCTATACCGAACAAAGCTTGGAGGCTAAAGAATTACTGAACATGATTAGCGAACTGCCCAGCAACTACCGCAATGTATTTAACCTGTACGCCATTGAAGGTTATTCGCATCAGGAAATTGGTGAAACATTGGGCATCACTGAGTTAGTATCGCGCACCACCCTGCACCGTGCAAGAGGGGTACTTAAAGAAAAACTTAACCGTATTAAAAGTTACGAATACCATTGCATGGCCAGCTAAACTATAGTTGTTAATGGTCAACATAGATTTGATTGCTTAGCGCTTGCTGATGACAATTGTTGATATGTTGCACCAATTGCTCGAAAGGCTTTTCACCGGCTAAGCCGCAATCAAATAAATGAATAAAGGCCGATGGCTTTAAACTTTCAAAATAATCAATCAGCGTACAGGAATACACAATTTGGCAGGGGCCTTTAACATGTTTTATTAAACGCTCAATCCCTTTTTCGATACCAACGCTTGTGGCATGATTAGAAATCAACTCCCCTTGCGGAAACACCACCACTAAATTTTCGGGTGTATTCAACAAATCAGCCGCGTAGTGTAATGATTTTAACATCTCTCGTGTTCCCTTTTCAATCGAGAAACCACCGAACAAATTAAACAGCATCCGCTTTTCGAGGTGATCGTGCTGCATCATGATGTACAGCTTACGCTTCAGGTGCCAGTAAGCTAAGTAGTTACCGAAAAAACCATCCCACCAGCTAAAGTGATTGCAAAGCAGTAGTACAGAATGACCGGGCTTTGGTTCAAAAGGGGTAACTACAATACGGTTAAATGCCTTGCGCATACGGTAGCGCATATACTTGGCAAACCAGTTACTAAATAAATCGTTGCGGCGTGCAGGTATCATAGGTTGCAGTTTACCAGGTATTCGTCTAATTGCGGTGTAACCAGCCAATGCCCCTGCGGCACCTCGTGCACCTGCGGATGATTAAGCCTGTTTATAAAATTAGCGGCCGAACTTACAGGGAACAACATATCGAACTTACCGAACACAAGGTGGCATTTAATATTATGCTGATTAATTAAACCGGTTATTTTAACTACATCGGGCTGCAACTGTTTGATATGGTTTAAGGTGTAATACACATCCTGCCGCTTTTGCGGCGTGTCCATCTCGCTGTAAGCTATCTTATACAGGCTTTCGTCGATGAACTTTACTCGTTTTAGACCTTTCAACACACCCGGTGCCAGCCATTTACTTTTGGTAACGGTTTTAAAAAGATATTTACCTGCCGGGTTGTGCATTAAAAATTTAAAGCCTTTGTAAACCGATAGTCCATCAGGCGCCATCAGGATAATCTCGTCAATCCACTCTGCAAATTCTTCAATCAATACCAAGGCCAGGTTGGCGCCAATCGAATAACCCATCAGGCTAATGCGTTGCGGACCGCCATGCTGGCTGAACCAGGCTTGTAAATAGGCTCGCATCAATTCCCTGGGCATTCCGGATAATATCTGTTGCTCAGTCCAGCTGTTTAACTGGGTTTGCCCATGAAAAAAATGATCAAAGCTGTACACCCGGTATTTGCTGAGAACTGACTTTTGCAACACCTCAAATTGCCGACCGGTCATGCCATAACCGTGAAAGGCCAGCACAGGCTTAGTGCCGGTGCCGTATTCGTGGTAATGAATTTGTCCTAATTCGGATAGTTGTAAAAAAGCCATCAACCGGCAATATTAATGATTGCGCCCGACTTTTTATTTAAAACCTGCTTACAGAGGTTTTCTTTTTAACAAAAATCCTCCGTACCTTTTCACAAACTTTCTAAACTAC
>CAJYSL010000210.1 GCA_913777515.1 uncultured Mucilaginibacter sp. | reverse complement strand
ATTCAGGTAGCGCTGTTCATGGACATTAATACAGACGTTATCAAAGCGGCACTGGCTTCTTTCAGGGGTGTTAAGCGCCGGTTTGAGTATGTGGTAAAAAATAATCGTCAGGTTTATATTGATGATTATGCACATCATCCCGAAGAGTTAAAAGCCTGTATCAGTTCGGTAAAAAGGCTTTATCCGGAACTAAAGTTAACGGCAGTTTTTCAGCCGCATTTGTACACCCGCACACGCGACTTTGCCGACGGTTTTGCCGAGGCCTTGGATATGGTTGATGAATTGCTGATGCTGGATATTTACCCGGCCCGCGAATTGCCTATTGCTGGTATTGATGCCAGTACCATTCTGGATAAAATGCAGTTGCCTAATAAACAGTTGCTGGGCAACGCAGAAGTAGTGGCTTATGTAAAGCAAAAGCAGCCCGAGTTATTATTAACAGTAGGTGCAGGAGATATTGACCAGTTGGTTGAACCTTTAAAACAAGCTTTAGAAGATGTGGCGTAACATAGCTTGGAAAAGAGTTGGTGTAATTTTTGGCTGGCTCGTGAGCTTGACCGGCTTAGTGGTGCTCATGAGTTTTATTGAAGTTAAAAAGGCGGGCGTGGTGTGTACTGGTGTTAAGGTTTACATACCCGGCAACGAATACTTTATAGACCGAAAAGAGGTTGACCGCATTTTACAGCTGAGCAGCTATTCGCTGGTGGGCCGTAAAATGGAGGGCATCAATATTCATAACCTGGAAAAAAAGTTACAGGCTAACCCCTACATCGCGTCGGCCAAAGTTTATGCGGATATGGATGGCTTAATTAGGGTCGAAATTACACAGCGGCACCCGATTATGAGGGTGATGAACCGTTTTGACCAGGATTTTTATGTAGACGAGCATGGCTTTAAAATACCGCTATCGCAAAACTTTACTGCACCGGTGTTGGCGGCCAACGGTTACATTGATGAGCTTTTTGCCAATCGTGTAGACACCTTGCATACCGGTTTGGCTAAAGAGATTTTTAAAACCGTGCAGTTTATTAAAAAAGATACCCTCTGGAACGCACAGATAGGGCAGATATATGTTAATGAAGCACACGAGATTGAGTTAGTGCCGCGGGTGGGTAACCACAAAATACTATTAGGCAACGCCGATTCGCTGAGTACTAAATTTCATAACCTCGAGATATTTTACAAACAAGCCTTGCCGCAGGTAGGTTGGGATAAGTATAGGGTGATTAACATCAAGTACGCCAACCAGGTAGTAGGCATAAAAACAGACAGTGCCATGGCCGATAGCGCAGCTAAACGCCGGATAGCACCTGTTAAAAAAGACACAGCAATAAATAAACAAAACTCAATAAAAGATACAACATCCCAATTATAGTTATTTATGGAAAAGAGCATATCGCAAGAAAAGAGTTCGCCTATTGTAGTAGGACTCGACATTGGTACAACAAAGATTTGCGTAATTGTAGGCCGCAGAAGCAAGAATGGAAAGATAGAGGTACTTGGAATCGGTAAGGCCGAGTCGGCAGGCGTTACCCGCGGGATGGTATCAAACATTGACAAAACAGTACAAGGTATAAACCAGGCAGTTGACGTGGCCGGTTCACAATCAAACGTAGAGATACGTATTGTGAATGTAGGTATTGCCGGTCAGCACATTAAAAGCTTACAGCACCGCGGCTTGATTACCCGCCGTGATTTGAACTCCGAAATTGGCCGCAAAGATATTGATAAACTGATTGAGGATATGTACAACCTGGTAATGCCGCCGGGCGAGGAGATAATTCATGTATTACCGCAGGAGTTTACGGTAGATAACGAGCCTGGAATTAAAGACCCGATTGGGATGTCGGGGGTAAGGCTTGAAGCTAATTTCCATATCATATCAGGACAGGTTACCGCAATCAAAAACATTGTGAAATGTGTGGCTAAGGCCGAGCTTGAAAGCCAGGAACTGATTCTGGAGCCATTGGCTTCGTCTGAGTCTGTACTAAGCGAAGAAGAAAAAGAAGCTGGGGTGGTGTTGGTAGATATTGGTGGTGGTACTACCGACGTGGCTATTTTCCACGAAGGTATTATTCGTCATACAGCCGTTATTCCGTTCGGCGGTAACAGTATCACTGAAGACATTCGCGAAGGTTGCTCGGTAATGCGAAATATTGCCGAACAGTTAAAAGTGAGATTTGGCTCGGCACTTGCTGACGAGAACAAAGAGAATGAGATTGTGTGTGTACCAGGTTTGCGCGGTCGCGAAGCCAAAGAAATCTCGGTAAAAAATCTGGCGTACATTATTCAGGCCCGTATCGAAGAAATTATCGAGCACGTTTATTATGAAATCAAATCATCAGGTTACGAGAAAAAGCTGATTGCCGGTATTGTAATTACCGGTGGTGGCGCGCAGTTAAAGCATTTGACGCAACTGGTGGAGTATGTAACCGGGTTGGATTGCCGTATTGGATATCCTAACGAACACCTGGCTAAAAACGAAGTTTTGCCTAAAGCAACTTACGAAGAATTGCAAAGCCCGACTTTTGCTACCGGTATTGGTTTGTTGATTAAAGGTATCCAGAAAATGGAATACAACAGCCAAACCCTGCAGCCCGAAACTAAAGTACAAAAAGCAAAATATACTGACGACCGCAAGTTTGGTTTACTGGGTAAAATTTTAGAAACCGGCAAGAAATTTATTAAAGACGATATTAAAGACGAAGACTTTTTAAAGTAACAGTTGATTTAATTAAAGAATAATTACAAAACATCGGCGGCAATATTTTACCGGTAGTGTAAGTTTAAGTAAAACACAAACGGAATTATTGAGCTGAAAAATGTTAATTTTCTGAAAATATTCACTCAAAAAAGTCTTATTATTACATACTAAAATAAAAAGTATCCATCGATTCACATATCCCTGAAAATAAGTGTCATGCAGTTTGAGATGTTAAAAGAAAAGTCGTCTATCATCAAAGTAGTTGGTGTTGGCGGCGGCGGCGGTAACGCGGTTAACCATATGTACAAGCAAGGTATAACCGGGGTTGATTTCATTATTTGCAATACCGATGCACAAGCACTTGAGCTGAGCCCTATACCTAACAAGGTACAATTAGGCGCCAGTTTAACCGAAGGGATGGGAGCCGGTTCGATACCTGAAGTGGGTAAAAACTCAGCTATCGAGAATATCGAGGATGTGAAACAAATGCTGGGCAGCAATACCAAAATGTTGTTTATTACTGCCGGTATGGGTGGTGGTACCGGTACCGGTGCAAGCCCTATCATTGCCAAAGCAGCCCGCGAAATGGATATCTTAACCGTGGGTATAGTTACTACACCTTTTTCTTTCGAAGGCAAGCGCCGTAAAATGCAGGCCGAAGAAGGTTTAGAGGAGCTGAAAAAATATGTGGATTCTTTCCTGGTGATTTCTAACGATAAAATGCGTCAAATCTTTGGTAACCTTACCTTAGGTTCGGCATTTGCCCAGGCCGATGACATTTTGACTACTGCAGCTAAGGGGATAGCTGAAATCATTACTCATCCGGGTTATATCAACGTCGATTTTAAAGACGTGCGTACCGTGATGAAAGATAGTGGTGTAGCCATCATGGGTAGCTATGCTGCTGATGGTGACAACCGTGCTTCGCGTGCAGTAGAAGGTGCGTTATCTTCACCGTTGTTAAAAGACAACCAAATTGAAGGTGCCCGTTATATCCTGTTAAACATCAGCTCGGGCAGCGACCAAGAGGTAACTATGGATGAGGTAAGCATTATTACCGACTACATCCAGGAAGAAGCGGGCTTAGCTGCCGACTTAATCTGGGGTAACTGTATCGACGAGTCGTTAGGTAACAAAATATCGGTAACTATTATTGCTACCGGTTTCCAAACTAAAGACGAGCGCGAAAAGGAATTCAGCAACAAGAAAGTAGTTTCTATGCTGATGCCTGAAAATACACCATTGGTAAAACCGGTTAACGAGTTTATTAAGCCATCGGTTAAAGAAGAGCCTGCTGCTAAAGTGGTAACTTCGCAACAGAAGCAAAACGGTTTGTTCGACTTGCTGGCCCATGGCGAGCAGGAGCCTAAAGTAGTACGTCATAACCTGATGGATGAGGAGCCGGAAGCCGCTGAAGAGCCTGATGCTAACGACCTGGTTTACAAAGTTACTGATAGTGTAATGAACTTTGAGCCGGTTAACGAGCCTGCACCTGTACAACAGCCGCAGCCACAACCTGAGCCAGTAAGTGCCGACGAGACTAAAACCAACGAGTCTATCGAAGAGCAGTTGCGCAAATCTCGCGAACGCATTATGCGCTTGAAAGATTTGAGCATGAAACTACGCAACGGTAACATCCAGGAGTTGGAAAACGTACCTGCTTACAAGCGTAAAGAAATTTCGCTGCAGCAAACACCAGCCTCTAACGAGAGCCAGATTTCGAAGTTTTCCTTGTCCGAAAATGACGGTAATCCGGAGATTCGCAAAAACAATTCGTTCTTGCATGATAATGTAGACTAATTGTAAAATATTGATAAAAAGGGCTTTGTGCAAATAAGTACAAAGCCCTTTTTGCGTTATAACCTATTATAAAAAGTTATAATCGTTGTTTGCCTTTTTATAATCCGTATATTTGTAAGGATATTATAGATTAAGAATACATTGGATTTATTTGACAAAATATCAAAAAACCTGGGTGGTCCCATTGGTCAGCACCAAAAGTGGTCACATGGTTATTTTTCATTTCCAAAGCTGGAAGGGGAGATATCTGCACACATGATGTTTAACGGCAAAGAACATTTAGTTTGGAGTCTTAATAACTATTTGGGGTTGGCTAACCACCCCGAAGTGCGCCAGGCCGATGCTCAGGCCGCTGCCGATTACGGTATGGCATACCCTATGGGTGCCCGCATGATGTCGGGTAACAC
>CAJYSL010000209.1 GCA_913777515.1 uncultured Mucilaginibacter sp. | reverse complement strand
TGCAGCACTGATATTTAACTGGGGACAATTGGAGCGCCAGGTGCGTATTGAAGGCACGGTTGAAAAACTGAGCAAAGAACAGTCTGAACAATATTTTCATACTCGCCCCATCGGCAGCCAGTTAGGTGCGTTGGTATCGCCGCAAAGCCAGGAAATTACCGGCCGCGAGGTACTGGAAAACAAATGGCAGCAACTGGAGGCCGAGTACCAGGATAAAGAAATACCTAAACCTACGTTTTGGGGTGGTTACATTGTAAAACCACAATTGATTGAGTTTTGGCAGGGCCGCTCGAGCCGCCTGCACGACCGTATTTTGTACAAAAACGCCGGTAAAAATAATTGGAAGATTGTAAGATTAGCGCCATGACGTTTGAGGCGATAAAGCAATTATTGATAGCGCACTTTGGCGAAGAAGTGGTACTGGGCGAAGAAACCGGCGGCTTGCAGCCTGCCTTACTGATAGCGCCCGACCGCATTGCCGACGTATGCCTGGAGCTGCGCAACAATCCGGCTACCTACTTCGATTTTCTGGCTTGCCTGTCGGGCGTAGATTATGGTATTACTGCTAATCGGTTTGGCGTGGTGTATCACTTGACATCTATCCCCTACCAATTACAGCTTACCTTAAAAATAAGTAAGGAGCATGGGCGTGATATCAATGATTTACCGTCGTTCCCCAGTGTGTCCGAGGTTTATCGCACGGCCGACTGGCACGAACGCGAAGCCTACGACCTGGTGGGCATCTTTTTCGAAAACCACCCCGACTTACGCCGCATTCTTTTGCCTGATGATTGGGAAGGTTATCCGTTGAGAAAAGATTACCAGGCTGCCGAATATTATAAAGGCATCAAAATAGATTAACACGAGCCTTTTTCTGCATTATACGCGGAAGAGCAAATTATAAAATAAACTACCGAACTACAAACCATGTCAACCACTGCACTCGAAAGATATCATCAAAAAATAGCTGCCGCAGCCACGCAGGACATGGTGTTGAATATGGGTCCGCAGCACCCCTCTACCCACGGCGTATTACGACTGGAGCTTATTACCGATGGCGAAATCGTCAAAGAGGTAATACCGCATGCCGGTTACCTGCACCGCTGTTTTGAAAAGCACGCCGAGTCGCTTACCTACCAGCAAACTATCCCTTTTACTGATAGGTTGGATTATTTATCGTCGATGAATAACAGCCACGTTTGGGTGATGGGGGTTGAACGGATGCTGGGTATTGATAAGGATATTCCTAAACGGGTAGAGTATATTCGGGTGTTGGTTTGCGAATTAAACCGCATTGCCTCACACCTGATTTCTATCGGCACTTATGGTATTGATATAGGCGCCTTTACGCCATTTTTGTGGTGCTTCCGCGACCGCGAACATATTATGGGCATGCTGGAGTGGGCCTCGGGTTCGCGCATGTTGTATAATTACATCTGGATTGGCGGACTGTTTTTTGACCTTCCTGTAGGCTTTGAAGAACGTTGCCGCGAGTTTGTAGATTATTTTAAGCCCAAAATGGTAGAGCTGAACGAATTGCTCACCAATAACCAGATTTTTATTAGTCGTACCGCCAACGTGGGCGTATTGCCTTTAGACGTGGCCATCAACTATGGCTGCTCAGGCCCCATGCTGCGCGGGTCGGGGCTCAAGTGGGACTTGCGCCGGATTGATAACTACTCGGCCTACGGCGAACTGGATTTTGACATCCCTTGCGGCCAGGGCCTGATGGGTACCGTAGGCGACTGCTGGGACCGCAACAAGGTACGGGTGGACGAAATTGGCGAATCGCTGAAAATTATTGAGCAGTGCCTGGACCGCCTGCAAAAAGAACTCAAACGCACCCCCGACTTTGACCCGCGCGCCAAACTCCCGCGCAAAATTACCCCCAAAGCGCAAGACTACTACATGCGCGGCGAAGGTTCCAAAGGCGAACTGGGTTTTTACTTCATTACCGACGGCAAATCGGAAGTCCCCTTCCGCGTCAAAGCCCGCGCCCCAAGTTTTAACAACCTCTCCGTCATTTCCGAAATGTCCAAAGGCATTATGATTGCCGATTTAATTGCTATTATCGGGTCGATTGATTTTGTGCTGGGGGAATTGGATAGGTAGGTAGGATAGCAGGCTGAAATGATTTGTACATTTTTGACGTTGGTCAGTGATATTTTACTTACAGCGTCTGCTCTGTGCCGCAGAGGCATCTTACTTTTTTCTTGAAAAAAAAAGTAAGCAAAAATTCAAGTCACCCTCTAATGCTTCTTTGCCGCACATGGCCATCGCAACAAAGTCGGACAGCACAACAGGCTGCTTATATTTTGCGCCTTCGCGCACCTTTGCCTACGCGTCGGCAAAATCTAAAATGCCTTTGCCGACGCATTGGCCTGCTTGTGCTGCCCGGCGTTCGTCCGAAGCTGGGAAGGATGACGAAAGAGCCCCGCCTAAATCCTCCCCAGAAGGTATGACTTTCGATCACATTGGTGGCCGAATATTATTCTCTATATTTTAAATTTCTGCAAATTCCGATTTGGACAACTTAATACCGCTTAAGCTCTTCCCTGACGGAGGGAGAGATGAATTGCTCAAAACAGGTAAAAGCGTTCCAAAAGAAGCGCAAAGGCCCGCTGTTGCGCCCGGGCCGGCGTAGGACTTGTGGGCAGACAGGTGATCGCAACAGCTAGGCGTTTTGGGTACTTTGTGGCTATGACAAAGTATCTGGCCTCCGCGGCCAAGAGCTGACGAAGAAAGTTAAGCGTCACAAGCTTGTGTCCGACTCCCAAAAAACCTGGTTAAAAAATTATCAAGTGTTTCCCTGTCTTCAAAAAATTGCTCTGTAACTCGTTTTAATCGATAATTATCTTACCCGATATAGCTCTTAGCCTTAACCAGCACCCTATCCAAACCACTCACATCCTTACCACCGGCGGTAGCAAAAAACGGTTGGCCGCCGCCGCCGCCTTGTACTTCTTTGGCTAGCTCGCGGATGATGTTGCCGGCATGAAGACCTTTGTCTTTCACCAGGTTTTCGGCAATCATCACGGTGATGTTGGGTTTGCCGTCGATGTCGGCTACCAGTACCAGGAATAAATCGGCAACGATGTCTTTCAACTGATAGGCCAACGTTTTAATGGCTTCGGCGTTGGGCAGGGCCACGCGCTGGGCGATGAAATTGATGCCGTTAACATGTTCGGCTTTCTGGGCCAGTTCGGTTTTCAGGCCTGCAGCTTTTTCCAGTACAGATTTTTCTATTTCCTTTTTCAGTCGAGTGTTTTCGTCTAACAGGGTTTCGATGCTTTTGGCAATGTCTTTAGGGTTCTTGAGCAACTCTTTTAAATGTTGCACCAATTGGGTTTGCTCGGTAAGGTAACGCTCTACCGCAGCACCGGTAATGGCTTCGATACGGCGTACACCTGCAGCCACTGCGCTTTCGCCAATAATTTTAAACAAACCAATCTGCCCGGTAGCCTTTACGTGTGTACCGCCGCAAAGCTCTTTCGAAAACTTATCGTCGAAGGTTATCACCCGCACGTAGTCGCCATACTTTTCGCCAAACAAAGCGGTAACGCCGCTATCTAAAGCTTCCTGGTAAGGCACGTTGCGTTCTTCTTTAAGCAGGATATTCTGACGGATTTTATGATTCACAATCGCCTCAATCTGCGCTAATTCATCCTCAGTTACTTTGCTGAAGTGCGAAAAGTCGAAACGCAGATAATCGCCGTTTACCAGTGAACCTTTTTGGTTCACGTGGCCGCCCAATACCTGTTTCATAGCAGCATGCAGCAAGTGGGTAGCCGAGTGGTTGCTCTCAATATCTAAACGGCGCTCGGGCTCTACATAAGCTGTTAGTGCATCATCAATATTGGTCGGCAGCGTATCGGTAAAATGTACAATCAGGCCGTTTTCCTTTTTGGTGTCGGTCACTTTTACAATTTCTCCATCCGGAAAAATCAGGTCACCGGTATCGCCTACCTGGCCGCCGCTTTCGGCATAAAAAGGTGTGCG
Organism: uncultured Mucilaginibacter sp.; assembly: GCA_913777515.1. Classification (GTDB taxonomy): domain Bacteria; phylum Bacteroidota; class Bacteroidia; order Sphingobacteriales; family Sphingobacteriaceae; genus Mucilaginibacter. Next base: position 2,702 of record CAJYSL010000209.1, on the reverse strand, counting down.
GTCCAGTACCAGCTGATACTGCTCTTTGCCTTTAGCTTTTACCTTACGGTATTTAACAATATGCGCGATGGTTTCGGTTTCGTCGTAACCAGTAAACTCTACGGTGTCATCCTCTTTTAAAACTACCCAGTCGCCGGTATCAATGGCGGTGGCTGCACGGGAACGAGTCTTTTGTTGCTCTAGCGATTTATTAAAACCATCAACATCAACAGTAAAGCCACGCTCACGGGCCATCAATTCGGTTAAATCGAGCGGAAAGCCGAACGTGTCTGAAAGCTCAAACGCGAATTCACCTGCAATCACTTTATCTGACGATGAAGCCACCACTTGTTCGAACTGATGGATACCGTTTTGCAGTGTACGCAAAAAGGCAACCTCCTCTTCCAACACTACTTTCTGCACAAAATCGCGTTGCGTAAATAATTCATCAAACACGCCTTCAAACTGCTTGGCCAGCAAAGGCACTAACTGGTTTAAAAACGGCTCTTTAAAACCTAAATATTGGTAAGCATATCGTACGGCGCGACGTAAAATACGTCGGATAACGTAGCCTGCTTTATTATTAGATGGCAACTGCCCGTCGGCAATGGCAAAGCTGATGGCGCGGATATGGTCGGCCATTACACGCATGGCTACCGCCTCGTTCCAGCCTTCGGTGCCCGGCGTTGCTTCGGCCTTATATGGTTTGCCGCTTTTCTCAGACAAAAACTGAATGAGAGGCTGGAAAACGTCGGTATCGTAGTTAGACGTTTTGCCTTGCAGCACACGCACCAAACGCTCAAAACCCATCCCGGTATCAACGTGGCGGGCGGGCAGCGGCTGCAGCGAACCGTCTTTTAAACGGTTAAACTGCATAAACACATTATTCCATATTTCAATCACATTCGGGTCGTCAGCGTTGACCAGCGTGGCGCCGTTTATGCGGGCGCGTTCCTCGTCGGTACGACCGTCAAAATGAATTTCCGAACATGGTCCGCAAGGGCCGGTTTCGCCCATTTCCCAGAAGTTATCCTTTTTGTTGCCGGGTAAAATATGGTCTTCGGCTACATATTGTTTCCAAAAATCATAAGCCTCATTATCTTTAGCCAAACCTTCTTTGTCGTCGCCCTCAAAATAAGTCACGTACAGACGGTCGGCCGGTAATTTATAAACCTGAGTGAGCAGCTCCCAGCTCCAGTCGATGGCTTCTTTTTTAAAGTAATCGCCAAAGCTCCAGTTACCCAGCATCTCAAACATGGTATGGTGGTAGGTGTCTACCCCTACTTCTTCCAAATCGTTGTGCTTGCCCGATACCCGCAAACAGCGCTGCGTATCGGCCACGCGCGATGCCTTGGCCGGGGCCTCGCCTAAAAATATATCTTTAAACTGGTTCATACCAGCGTTGGTGAACATCAGCGTTGGATCGTTTTTTACCACAATAGGCGCTGAGGGTACAATGGTATGCCCTTTAGAGGCAAAAAAATCCAGAAATGCCTGGCGTATTTCTTGAGCAGTCATAGGGTGCAAAGATACTCTTTTGGGCTTCCGAGTCAAGAGGTGTAAAATATAGCCAAGAGCTAAGAACCAAGAGCCAAGTAGTTTGACAGTAGAGTAGGCACGGTGCTGAATAGTAAGAAGTCGTAATTGCTTAAATTTCTTCTCAAACCTAATATATTCCGTTTGCATCTTGGCTCTTGGTTCTATTAATCCGTCACTATTCTTTATTTTTAACTATGTTTGCCAGTTAGATTACAGGCACTATTTTACACCCGGCATGAGCAAATTCTGGACTTACTTAAAAACCAAACATTTTGTAAACCACTTTTTAGGCGCTGTAGGCACCGTGCTGGCCGTAGTGCTTTTTGCTTATTTAAGTTTGGGCTATTACACCCGCCACGGCTCGGGCATACCGGTACCTCAATTGAAAGGCCTGGCTATCGACCGCGCTACTGCCCTGCTGGACGAGCAAGGCTTTAAATACCAGATTGATTCGGTTTACGTGCAGGACAAAGCCCCAGGCACCGTGCTGGAGCAAGACCCGGATGCGGGCACCAATGTAAAAGAAAACCGTACCATCTATTTAACCATGGTAACCACCCAGGCTCCGCCGGTAAGCCTTCCCGATTTGGAGCAAAGTACCTACCGCGAAGCCGTGGCTATCTTATCAAACAATGGTTTAAAAATTGGCGACACTACCTATGCTTCCGACATTGCGCGCGACCGTATTTTAGAGGTGCGCCTGAACGGACAGGTTATCAAAACGGGGCAAAAGCTACCAAAAGGCTCCAAGCTCGACCTGGTGCTGGGCGATGGCGCCGGCGCTAACGAAGTGGAGATCCCCGACCTGATTAACCAGGATTTGGATGGCGCCCGCTTTGCCATTAAAGGCGCAGGCTTGAGCATTGGTACCATTACTTATGAAGGCAGCATTACCGACTCTACCAACCTGGTGGTGGTATCGCAGTTCCCGATGAAATCTGACTCGACCTCGAAAACCAGCATAGGCACCCGCATTAACTTAACCGTTACCCAAGGAAAACCTACCAATGAGCAGCCACAACAACCCCAACAACAGCAACCCTGATATTAAGGCGTCAGAACTTATTGAGCGGCTGGATGCCGGCGAACAGGTTACCTTGCTTGATGTGAGGGAGCCGATTGAATATCATACATTCAACATCGGAGGTACCAACATCCCGGTGGGTAAACTGATTCATGAAGCC
>CAJYSL010000208.1 GCA_913777515.1 uncultured Mucilaginibacter sp. | reverse complement strand
TCCATAAAAAGAAAGAAGAAATAGGCGACTTGTTTCACATGTACCTGGGCACACCATCCAACATGGCCGACCCTCAATTTTTAACCGAGACAGCACGCGGCAGCCTGCGCGAAACTTTTTTGACTCGTAAGGTAGCCTTAACCGGTGTAAACTTTGCCATTGCCGAAACGGGCGAATTTGTGGTATGTACCAACGAGGGTAACGCCGATATGGGCGCTCACTTGGCCGACGTACATATTGCCTGTATGGGTATCGAAAAACTGATTCCAAAACGTGAGCATTTGGGTGTTTTTTTACGTTTGCTTACCCGCAGTGCTACCGGTCAGCCTATTACTACCTACAGCAGTCATTTCAGCAAACCGCGTGAGGGGCAGCAAATGCACCTGGTGCTGGTAGATAATGGCCGGAGCGTACAGTTAGGGCGTAAAGATTTCCGTAACTCATTAAAATGTATCCGTTGCGGTGCTTGTATGAATACCTGCCCGGTATATCGCCGCAGCGGTGGGCATAGCTATCATACTGCAGTTGCCGGACCCATTGGTTCTATCCTGGCGCCTAACCTGGACATGAAGAAATACGCCGATTTACCATTTGCCTCAACGCTATGCGGGTCGTGCTCAAACGTGTGCCCGGTTAAGATTGACATACACGACCAGCTCTATAAATGGCGGCAGGTACTGGTAAAAGAAGGTTATGCACCAACCGGCAAAAAAATTGCCATGCAGGTCATGGCCACTACACTGGCTTCGCCAACGCTGTACCATGCCGCAGGTAAAATGGGCCGGGCTACCATCAAGTATGCCCCGTTCGCGGTAAATAACAAACTCAACGCCTGGTACAAAGAACGCGAAATGCCAACTCCACCCAAAGAATCATTCGGCGAGTGGTACGCGAAGAATAAGAAGTGAAGAGAATCAAGAGTATAGAATCAAGAATACAGAATTAAAATTAGGGGTAATAAACACAATTTTAGAATAAAAAATAAAGAGTCAAGAATATAGATGATTGCTACGAGCATTAGTATTACACCAATCCGTTAGTTTACTGCGAGTAGCAAGATGTCTCGCTATCGATCGACATGACAGTCTTGATTTACTCACTCATTCACTCAATCTATCATTCGCTCATTGGCTTCATTCACTCATTGACATATATGAGCAGCAGAGATAAAATATTAGCGGCGGTGGCGCAAAATAAGCCTGAGGCGATGCCGCTGCCCAATATAGCGCCATTTAAAGAAATTGGTTATACCGATGTCATTGGCCAGTACGAAGCCGTACTGACAGCCATTGGCGGCAAGGTGCACCGGGTAAACAATTGGGACGAGATTAAAACCATTGTTAAAGAAAAATACAACGCGCAAAATGTGCGAGTGTTAAGCCTGGTGCCTGAGCTGGACGATGTAGCCACATCGGCTTATGAAATTAACCCGGCAGCACACCACCTGGCCGATGTGGAACTGGCGCTTATTAAAGCGCATTTTGGTGTGGCTGAGAACGGTTCGGTATGGGTGACCGAGGAGCTGTTAGGCCATCGTGCTGTACCATTTATTTGCCAGCATTTGGCAGCAGTAATCACGGCATCTAACCTGGTTGATACTATGCACCGCGCTTATATGCGTATTGGTTTAGAAACTTACGGCTGGGGAGCATTTATTGCCGGTCCGTCCAAAACTGCTGATATTGAACAGTCGCTGGTATTGGGCGCGCACGGGCCGCGCAGTATGACCGTGTTTGTTTTGCAAGATTAGCCGAGACAAGATTATCAATACTCAACCTAAGTATTGATGCACTATAAAAGCTATTCGGAAGTATTTAATAAGATACTTTTGAGTAGCTTTTGTTTTTTGTACGGCTTTGTGATGAGATTTCAAATTCAATCATTCAGCGTAGCGAATAAGCAAAACTCTTGAGGTTGATTGATAGCTTATATTACTCAGTTCTCAATATGCAGTATCGTTTTAGCCAGGTTTATCATGTGTTCGGTACCGGTGTATTTGCCATGCTCATCAGATAATTTAACGACCTCAGTCCATTCATCGTCCTGCGGTAGCGCTTCGGTCATCTTAATCACTATGTTCATCGGCGGTGGACCAAAGTCGTTAGTCAAATTGGTGCCGATGCCGAACGATAGACCTACCCGGCCTTTGCAATGCTCAGCAATGCGGGCTACCTTGTCGTAATTTAAAGCATCCGAAAATATGATGGTTTTGCTGGCCGGGTCAATGCCCAGGCGCTGGTAATGCTGTATTACCTTGTCGGCAAACTGCAATGGGTCGCCGCTATCGTGCCGTACGCCGTCAAACAGCTTGGAAAACATTTTATCAAATTGCTTAAAAAATACATCGGTGGTGTAAGTGTCCGAAAGGGCTATACCTAAATCGCCACGGTAAACCTGCACCCAATGTTCAAGCCCCAAGGAGTTGGCCATTTTAAAACCGTATTTGGCCGCATGAAACATAAACCACTCGTGGGCATGGGTACCAATCGGCTTGGTTTGGTATTGCATGGCCAGGTATACATTGCTGGTACCTACAAAAGTGCCGCTTCCATATTGCTGTAAGGCGCTTACCACCAAATTATGGCAGGCATATGAATAGCGGCGGCGGGTGCCAAACTCGGCCACTTTTACACCCAGACTCTGATAGCGTTCTATCTTTTTTCGGGTACAATCTATAATTGCATCATCGCTGATACGCTGAGCATGAGTGAGGTTGTAAAACAACTCGCAGATGAGCGACATTACCGGTACCTCCCATAAAATGGTACGGTACCACAAACCTTCAATACTTACCTTTAATTCGGTGCCGTGTTGTTCAATTTGTACTTCTTGTGGGTTATAACGGTAGCCTTCTAAAAAGTCGAGATATAAAGGGTCAAGATAAGGGCAGGTTATCTGCAAAAACTGTTTTTCCTGCGGTGTAAGTTTTAATCCAGACATGGCATCAATAGCCTCGCGCAGAGCTTGTGCAAAGCCCAGTGGAAACTGGTGTTTGCCACGGTTAATAAACTGGTACCGCGCCCTTGCCCCCGGAAACAGACGCACCACACCCTGTTGCATGGTAAATTTATAAAAATCATTATCGAGCATTGAGGGTAGCGGAAGTACAGGTTGAGTATTCATATCCTGTTACAACATGAAGGAGTGTTACATGGTTTCGAATTGTTTTGGTGACTACAAATGCATCGTTCATTCGGATAAAGTTTACAGAAACCTCTTGGCCTCTGCCGGGTTTTAAGATGTACTTAGCCGATGCTGTAAATACCAATTAAACATCTTGATAGAAATTATGGCAGAGAAGAACACATGCTCTGTACCTACAGGGGCATTGTTGATTATTGGCGGTGCAGAGGCTAAAGAAGATGCCTCAAAAAAGGACGATAACGCATCGTCAATAGGAATGAAAGTGTTATCATGCTTTATGCAACTGCTCAGTAGCGAGCAGCCCATTATTGAAGTTATCACCTCGGCTTCGTCGGATGACCCGGAAGATTCGTTTAATAACTACGAACAGTCATTTAAAGAATTAGGTGCCTACGTAGTTAATCACATTCATCATGATAACCGGGATGAAGTTGTGCTTGCCGATATTGAAAGCAGGTTAAGGGCAGCGCATGGCATATTTATAGCTGGGGGAGACCAGCTCAAGCTAACAGCTGTTTATGGAGGCACTGATGTATTGCTGTTGTTGAAAGAACGTTACATTCATGAAAAATTGGTGATTGCCGGTACCAGTGCCGGGGCCATGGCTATGTCGACACCGATGATTTATGAGGGTGTTGGCAGAGACGAAATGATAGCCGGGCATGTTAAAATTACGACCGGGCTGGAGTTTTTACGCGATGTGTGTATTGATACCCACTTTGTAAACCGTGGCCGGTTTGTGCGGATGTCGCAGGTAATTGCCACCAATCCAACCTCAATAGGGGTAGGTATTGAAGAAGATACAGCCATGGTGGTGCGTAATGGTAAGGATGCCGAAGTGGTAGGCTGCGGGGTAATTATTGTAATTAACGGTTTTCAAAGCCATGGCACTAATATTCACAATCACGGAGATGATGAGATGCTAACCATTCGTGGACTCAATGTGGACATCCTGTCGAAAGGAGAGAAATTTCTCATTCCAGAAATAAACCCGCCTCATAAATAAATATGGAGGCGGCCTTGGGAACAACAAACTACAAGCTTACTGTTAAGCTTGTAGTTTTCGGGTTAATAGCATAATTTTTTCGGTCACCTGTGCCAGTAAATCAGGGTTTATCTGGTGGTCATTTTCGCATTTCCATTGGTCGCCGTGTTGGTACACCAAAGTATAAGTCCCGTTAATGCCCACTTCATAGATGTGTCTGCCCTGGTAAATTACAGGCTCAATGGTGATGGGTTGTATCAATCCTTGGTCTGATATTTTAAAATCGTATTTCATGTTTTGTTAAGTGTGTTTGAGTATATAATATATCCTGATAGTAAGTAAATGAATAATATTGACTATTTCTCATTATATAAATCAGTAAAGACTTACACTATTTTAACAGGTGAGATGAGGTTTGTGTTCTCCTAATAATTAAAATATTAAATTAACTTTTCAACATCGACAACTTTATAGAATGAAACAAATGTGGATAACTTGAGGTTGCGTAGTTAAAGGTATCGGCATGAGCCGATAAAAATCTATGCAAAACCAAAATAACAAGCTCTCCTTTTGGTATCGTAACGGGCTTACTTTATTTTTTCTGTTTCTGTTCTTCATCACTTTAATCGCGCAGGCTTTAACCGGGTGGAAAGAAAATAATCAGCAACTGCAAGACATCGGCGGTACATCCTTAAGTTTAACACAGTACTTAGGGAGCGGGAATTTTATATCGGCCACGTTCGAAAACTTTCAAAGTGAGTTTCTACAGATGGGTATGTACGTGTTGTTAACGGTGGGATTGAGGCAAATTGGTTCGGCCGAGTCTAAAAGTTTAACTGAGCCCGAAGAAGTTGACCGCGAGCCCAATCCGGCATCACCTGAAGCACCCTGGCCTGTAAAAAAAGGCGGTATCTGGTTAACGCTGTATAGCAATTCTTTGTCGTTGTGCTTTATGGTTTTATTTTTCATCAGCTGGGGGCTGCACCTGTATGGTAGCTGGGTAGACCATAACGACCAGCAGTTGCTGATGCACAAACCCCAAGACAGTTTAATGCAGTTTTTAGGTGAGCCAACCTTTTGGTTCGAAACTTTTCAAAACTGGCAGAGCGAATTTATCTCTATTGTCTCTATCGTTTTCTTAACCATTTATTTACGCCAAAAAGGCTCATCCGAATCAAAACCGGTGGACGCGCCATACATGGAAACCGGGAAATAACATCAATATATGAATAAAACTTACTTATCGTATTTATTAGCGGCATCAGTAGCATTACTATGCCATACACAGGTTAAGGCGCAAGACAGCACACGGTCGTCATACCATTTGTTTAAACCGATGCCTAAGTCGTTGGAGCGTAAAGAGATGGAAACCGACCGGCCTAATGTTACCGAAACACCGCATACGGTAGACGCCGGGCATTTCCAGTACGAAACAGATATGTTTCGGCATCAGCGCGAAAATACGGAAGAAAGCAAACAGCGCCGCTGGCTGTATAACCAGGCCAATCTTAAACTTGGGCTCTTAAAAAATACGGCTTTACAAGTCATCGTGCAGAGTTACAACAAAGAATCTGTTACAGATTTAGCCACCGGGCAAAAGCAAACCGGCTCAGGTTTTGGTGATTTAATAGTACGGGTAAAACAATGTCTATATGGTAATTATAATGGCAATTTCAGCATAGCACTATTGCCCTACGTAAAAATACCGACTAACCGATACTCCGATCATCAAAAATATGAAGAAGGTTTACTGGTGCCTATGCTCATCAAACTGCCTCATGATTGGAAAATAGGGTTACAGGTAGAAGGCAGTTATTTAAGGGATGATGACCAACCCGCGCGCCACATAGAAGCGCTTCAATCTGTAGTGATAAGCCATGTGCTGTTTAAAAAGTTGGAGGTGTTTGGCGAAAGCTTTTACACCTTCAATTTTAAGGAGCACAAAATGAATAACTTTTTAGATGCAGCGCTCGAGTATGAAATTACCCGTGATGTAAAAGTAGATGCCGGATTAAATTACGGTCTACAGAAAACAGTACAGAAAGAATACTTTGTTGGTTTAGCCTTTAGATATTGACAGTGATGAAAACAAACCAAATGATAGTGGCCAGTTTGGCCGGAACAACACTGATGACGGCTTTTAGCGAACTAATGTCGAAGGCTAAAGGCAGTAATTATAATGAAGCTGAAATTTTAGGCGAATTGTTAAACCGCATAACGCCTTTAAGCAAGTCGCAAACCAGGCTGGCCGGTTGGTTGGCACATTATGGTGTGGGTGTAGTATTTGCAGCGTTGTACGAGCTATATCTTAAACAAACCAACACCAGGGCAAACGCAGAAAGCGGCGCTGTGTATGGCTTCCTGAGTGGCTTGGCCGGGGTGGTAGTCTGGAAATCCACCTTCAAAATGCATCCCAACCCGCCGGGTGTTGATTTAAGGACTTACTACCCGCAGTTAATGCTAGCACATATGATATTTGGTTTGGTTACTTCAATCACCTATCGAGCAATAAAAGAGTAGGTCAAATTATATTAACCTGTACTTATAATGTGTAATAACGATAATATAACTAATAAAACAAAAGGTCACGCTTAAAAAGGAGTAGTTTATTTAACCGATGGCCAGCCATTTACCCAAGTAAAGGGTTTGATTAACAGCTTGGATATTCCCTTATCAGCAGCATCATAACCATGATAAACCAAATAATCTGTTCCGCTAAAGTGGCATACGGCATTATGGCCAACACCGTACCAGTTGGTATCACCTTCCAATACCAACGTTCCGCCGCCGTCGGTCATTTTCTTTCCCTGATAATCAAGATAAGGCCCAGTTAGTTTTTAGACCGGCCAACCAGCATTTTATAAGTGCTTTTGGGGCCTCGACAGCAATAATCTACCGAAACAAACAAATAAAAATAACCGTCGTGTTTAAAAATGAAAGGTGCTTCAATGGCATTGGTACCGGCATCAGCAGGATATTGTCTGGGCAAAAGCGCGCGGTTAGTGGTGTCTGCTTTTCGGCGGGCTAGGGTAGGTAAGTTATCCGTGGTTTGAGCCAGGCCGGTACGGTCGGCTTTTAGTTTGACCAGTTTAATACCATCCCAAAAAGAGCCGAAAGCCAGATAAGGCGTGCCATCATTATCGGTAATTAAATTCGGGTCAATGGCGTTCCAATTAGTTTGGGTAGGAATAGATTCAATGATTTTGCCATGGTCTGTCCAGTTGTAGTTCGGGCTGGCTGTGTCTAACGTTTTGTTGGTGGCCAGGCCTATGCACGATGTGTTTTTACCAAATGCCGAAACCGAATAATAAAGATAGTAAAGACCATCGTGGTAAGAAACATCAGGTGCCCAAATGTGTCCCTTAAAACCAGGCACCACATCCATCGCCCATTGCGGAGGCGTTGCAAATACGGGTGGTTCCACTTTCCAGTGTTGCAAATCAGTCGAACTCCAAACCGATATGCCGCGACCTGTACAAAACAAATGATAAACCGAATCTTGCTTTATCAGTACCGGGTCATGTACTGATATATTTGTTTTTAAGTTTTGGGCCTGGCAACAAGTTGCCAAAAACAGCAGTAATAAACAAATATTGAGGGTAAGTAAACGGTTCATCGATAAATAAAGAAGCCCTGAATTTACCAACTTTTAAAGCATACCAGTAAATTCAGAGCCTTTATATTTTGCGCTTAACAGTTAAACAGCAGCAGTGGAACATTAATTTCCGCAGGTTTTTGTTGCCCCGTATTGCAGGCTGCATTGAGGGCGTTGTGGTGGTGTTTGCCATAAGCCATAGCCAGCCAGTTGTTATGCAAAACATCAATCAGTACATCTGCCGCCTTGTTAATACAAGGCTCGGTAATATGCTGAAACGACAGTTGTAGTTGGTCAGGGTTGTGGCCAATAGCCTTAAGATAGAGGCTTACTGCATAATTAGTTTCGGGTTCGGGCAACTTGGCAGCGGTAATGTGCGCCAGTGCCAGACCGGCGTTTAATTGATGTGCCATCTGCTTTAAATAGCCGGTAATGTGGGCACGGCAATACCGCAAATCGGTTAAATAGACCATTTGCTTTACATCAACGTATGCTGCCTGTTGAGGTACCACCAGTACCGGGCAAAGTGTTTTGCGCAAAAGTTGCGAGGTTAGCCTGTCTAAAGCCTGCGCATGGTTGCCGGTGCCTTTAATGATTAAATCGATATGATGCTTTTGTACAAGTTCATGCAAAGTAAGTCCTTCGGTATCTTTTTTGGTAAGGTGAGTAATGGTACCCAATCCTCTACCGTCAGGATACGTTTGGTTCAGCAAAGTTTGAGTTGAATAAGCAGCATCATAGCTTTCTGCTATTTTGCAGCCTGCAACCACTAAGGCCGGGGCGGATAGCCTGCTTACAGGTTCAATTAAATTCCAGATAAGTAGGTTGGCCTGTAAAGTTTGAGCCAATTTTTGCGCATAGACCAGTGCGTGTTCGGCTTCTGCCGAAAAGTCGTTTAGGATTAAAATGTTATTCATACCAAGGTAGTAGTCCTGAAATTTGGAGTTCAGCTTTAAATGAAGAAGGTATTCTTATGTGGATGGGCTGAAAATTTCTATTTTATACTACAACCAAGGGTGGTGAATGTTTGTCGCTATTCAAATTTTGGGGTCAAAATAATTCGGCCGTTTTGAAAGCGATAGGTATTATTTAAACCATCAGTAATTGTAAAATTAGCCAGGTCGCAAAGGTTAAGAGCGTGTTCAAGTTGATAGCCTTGTGCATCTATTATTTGATAAGCGTTGTAGGTGCTCAAATCGCCAATATCCTGAATAGCGTACAATGCCTGTTGCTGTAAAGGCAAAGCGTCAAAATTGTGGCTATGGTTAAGGCCAATATCTGCTTTGATAATTCCGGCTTGTGTTGGTAAAAGCAAATTTTTGATAAGCAGGTGAAAAAGCTCTTTGGTATTTTGAGGTATTTGATGGTAGGCCACCACGTTTTGGTGCTGATAACCAGCCGTTGCAATTTGCTCCAGCGCGTACAGCAATATTTTAAAATTAAGCTCGCGCACATACTGCCGGTCAGCAGCGCCGGGATAACCACCGGCTTCTATCAGTATAGTAGCCGTACCCAGGCGCTGAAAGTTATCGCCAAAAGCACGTGGCTCAAAAGTTTCACTCCATTTACCCACATAGCCGGGGATACCGGATGACAGTATTTCATGAATACCGGCCACCAGTTGCATAGCCTTTAATCTGTTGGGGCTAACCGAGGCTTGGTCATCTGCCGGTGGCGCCAGCAAAGATATAGATGCCGGTTTTTTAGTGCCTGTTACCGACCACAATGCTTCCTGGTCGTGCATATTAAAGCCAAAGTCCGGTTGTATTTCCTGGTGAAGTCGCGTCAGTAATTGTGCTTCGGGACTTTGCTGTTGTAAAAAATCGCGGTTAATATCAATGCCCTGCGCATTGCGACGTTGCCTCGTTTCTGCGCCATCTGGGTTGAGCATGGGCACAAAGTGCAGGGTACATTTACTTAAGATAAGTTGACGTAATTCATCATGCTCATCATCTGCCTGCAAAAAATTAAACAAATCGAAAAAAGCGCGGGTGCCGGTTGGCTCATCGCCGTGCATCTGGCTCCAAAGCATTACCGATATGGGTCCACTCCCAACAGAGAGCTGATATATTTCGCGTTGCTGGGCAGAGTATCCGGCTACTTTTATTTCCATTTTTTTCTGGCCCGCAATCCTGCCAATTATTTGTTTCAGCAATGCATGGTTCATCCACGTGCTATTGAGCAAGAGTTCTTTGTAAGAGCTATATTTCACGGAATGATGCATAGGCAGGTAGTCAACAATGTTATTCGAAGCAGTATTATCAAAGGCTATTCGCTGCTTAAGTAAAGCAATTGTTATAACTTTATAAAAAGAATTATAGTTAATCTTGTTGTATTAGTACGATTAACAGCATATTGTTCAAGTCAAGCATCATCACACCGTGAAGTTTACCGCATTCGAAATCTATAAATATTCCATCCCTATTGAGCCGTTTACCATTGCAACGGGCACCATGCATTTTGCGCAAAACGTATTGGTTAAAGGCTATACAGATAATGGTTTAACCGGGTACGGCGAATGTTCAGCTTTCCCGATGATTGTTGGCGAAAC
>CAJYSL010000207.1 GCA_913777515.1 uncultured Mucilaginibacter sp. | reverse complement strand
ATGGAAGGAGGCGCTTTCCCGTCAGACCAATATGCGGTGGAGAGCCAGGTAAAATTTCATGGCTATCAACCCGAGGATGCCGTGATTGAGGTAAAACCGCGCGATGGGGAAAGCACCCTGCGCACTGATGATATTGTAGCACAAATTGAACAGCACGCCGACGAGCTGGCCCTGGTGCTGTTTAGTGGCATAAATTATTATACTGGTCAGTTCTTTGATGTGCAGGCTATCACTGCCGCCGCACACCGGGCAGGTGCTTACGCCGGTTTCGACCTCGCACATGCTGCCGGTAACGTCCCCTTGCAATTAAATGCCTGGGGTGCCGATTTTGCAGCATGGTGTTCGTACAAGTACATGAACTCGGGACCCGGCGGCATCAGCGGCATATTTGTGCATCAAAAGCATCACTCCAATAATACGTTTAACCGGTTTGCGGGTTGGTGGGGATATCGTAATGATACCCGCTTTAAAATGACACAGGGCTTTAAGCCCGAAATTGGTGCTGAAGGTTGGCAGGTAAGTACCAGCCCAATGTTACTGATGGCTACGCATAAAGCTGCGCTGGATATTTTTGAACGTGCAGGTGGTATTGCTGTTCTGCGCGAAAAGGCTGTTAGGTTAACTGCTTACCTGGAGTTTTTAATTGATGATATTAACCAACAGGCGGGTGAAGAGCTCTTTGAAATTATCACTCCCAAAAACGCTCATGAGCGGGGCAGTCAGCTGTCTATCATCTGTAAACGAAACGGCAAACTGTTTTTTGATGAATTGGTAAAAAGCGGCGTGCTTGGCGACTGGCGCGAGCCGGATGTCATCAGGCTGAGTCCGGTACCGTTGTACAATACTTTTACTGATGTTTACCGGGCCGCGCAATTTTTGACGAAAGCTGTTCATCAAGTCAGCAACTAAGGGAATCTATTAATGCGATATAAAAAAACTCCGGCTTGCATCCGGCAAAACACGATGGCATCGTGCAGTGTTTGATTGTTACGCTGCTGTTATATTCGACTTGATGATGCCGGTATGCCCTTATTGATACTATGCTGAAAATTGCTTTCGACCCTATCTATGCTCACCCACTGCCGGAGGGGCACCGTTTCCCCATGCTGAAGTATGAGCTAATACCTGCGCAGTTACTGCACGAAGGGGTTATTACGGGCGATAATCTGTTTTCGCCCAAGCCACTGGATGAGCAAACCATTTTATGGACGCACGACAAAACGTACTGGGAGCAATTGCGTACGTTAACATTACCGCCCAAAGAGCAGCGGCGCATCGGTTTCCCGCTCACTGCCCAACTGGTGGAGCGCGAGATACGCATAGCTAAAGGCACGATTGATGGCTGCCATTACGCTTTCGACAACGGCATTGCCTTTAACGTGGCCGGCGGTACGCACCATGCGGGCAGCAATTGGGGCGAAGGTTTTTGCATGTTAAACGACCAGGCCATTGCCGCTAATTATTTACTGCATCACGGCCTGGCTAAGACCATACTTATCATTGACTTGGATGTACACCAGGGCAATGGTACTGCCGAAATATTTGAGAACGAACCACGGGTTTTTACTTTTTCGATGCACGGCGCTAACAATTTTCCGTACCGTAAAGAAAAATCTGATTTAGATGTGCCGCTGCCGGATGGTGTTGAAGATGACACCTTTTTGGACTTGGTGCAGCTGCATGTACCCCAGCTTATTGAACAGCAAAAGCCCGATTTCATCTTTTATCTTTCGGGCGTGGATGTGCTGGCATCTGATAAATTAGGCAAGTTGGCCTTGAGCAGAGCGGGTTGTAAGGAGCGCGACCTATTGGTGCTGCAATATTGCAGGCAAGCCGGTATACCAGTGCAAGTAAGCATGGGCGGCGGCTACTCGCCGCAGATTAAAGATATTGTAGAGGCGCATTGCAATACTTACAAAGTAGCGGTGGAATTATATTTTTAAGGCATCGTCGAAAATGTAATTTTCGATATGTTTTTTGGTGGTAGCGGTAAACCGCAGGTACAACAGTACCGAGGCAACGCCCAGTCCTGCCACCAACCCATACCAAACCCCGGTGGGGCCAAATCCCAGTTTAAGGCCAAGCCAATAGCCTAAGGGTAATCCTACTATCCAGTACGCTAAAAATGTAATAAAGGTTGGTACGTTCACATCGCCCATACCGCGCAAAATGCCTAAGCCAATTACCTGCGTGCCATCAAATACCTGAAATATGGCTGCGAGAATCAGTAGATGTGATGCCACTTCAACAACAGCCGGGTCGGCAGTGATAATCCAGGGTAAGGAGCGGTTAAATATAACAAACAGGAGTGCAGTAAAAGTCATGAATAGTAACACAATGTGGTAACTGGCCATAGCCGAAGCTCGCAGTTCGCCGTAACTCTTAGCGCCAAAATAATTGCCGGATTTAATGGCGGCTGCAGCCGATATACCGCTGGCCATCATATAAGTAAGCGACGCCATGTTGATGGCTACCTGGTGCGCAGCCTGTTGCACCGCACCCAATTGTCCCATTAAAACAGCCGCCGCACTAAAGGCACTTACCTCAAAAGTGTATTGCATGGCGATAGGGGCACCTAACTTAAAAATTTCTTTACAGCGATGCAGTTTGATATAAGTCAGTCTAAAATCGCGCAGGTAAGGTTTAAACCTTTCCGATTTAAACACATAAAAAGCTATCACGGTGGCCATCAGGGTACGGTCAATCAAGGTACTGTAACCTACACCGCTAATACCCATCGGCTTAATGCCGAACAAGCCTTTTACGAAGATGATACCCAGGCAAATATTGAGCGCGTTACCCCAGATGGTAATATTCATGGCCTGTTTAGTAAAACCCAAACCTTCGGCAAATTGCTTAAAAGTGCTGAAAAGCATCAACGGCACAATAGATGCCGAGATAAGCAGTTGGAATGGTTTGGCCTGGCTCAACACCGCCGGCGACTGGCCCAAATGGTCAAGTAGTTTACCTGCGCCAAAATAAATAATGACAAACAGCAGTAAACCTGAAACGGCATTGATAAACAAGCTATTGGACAATAGTTTACCGCATTCGGCGAAGTTTTTCTGCCCGTTATATTGTGCAATGAGGGGGGTAAGCCCGTAAGCCAGTCCTAAACCGGCCACCATAGCTACCACGAAAACGCTGTTGACCAACGAAACGGCCGCCAATGATACGGTGCCGGCAAAGTGTCCTACAATAACACTATCTGACAAATGAACCAGCGTATGCCCTAACTGAGAAATAACCACCGGGATAGCCAGTTTCAGATTTTCGCGGTAATACGGCTTGTACTTGTTAAAGGTAAAAGGCATGGCATTAAGTGTGCAGAAAGTGAGTGTGTTTGAACCGGAATTTACCCGCTCAGGCAGCGGTGTAAAATTCTTCTTTTTCGGTAGTATGTACCCTGATTACGCCAGATAAAACCAGGTTAACCAGGATGCGCTGCGCACGGCGGCGGCCCATATTGAGCAGTTCGCAATATTGTTTAACGGTGATGCGCTCGTGCTGGTCGAGGTATTCTAACAATGCTTTTTCTTTGGATGAGTATTCTATCAGCACACCCTCATTATTGTCGGCACGTTTTAAAACATCTACCACAATTTTGCTGGCCAAAACGCTTTTATCCTGTACGCGGATGTACACCCACCATTTGCCATCATCGCCTAAGGCATAATGGGGCTTAGTATCGCTGGAATCAATCTCTACCACCAGCACCAGTTTATCGTCTACGTAAATCTCTTCAAAAGCAGGCTCAAGCGCAGGCCGGGCAAAAAAATGCGCTGCCTTGGTAATCATATAGCGTTCCTCATCCTCAGATTTTACGCCTTTGATACTGCCGTCATCGGCCACGCCGATTAATAATCTGCCGCCTTTGTTATTGGCAAAAGACACCATGGTTTTAGCTATTTTTTCGCAGCTGGTGATGGTTTTCTTAAAATCGAGCGAAACACCTTCTCCCTCTAAAATCAGCCTCTTAATGTTCATTTGTTTATTCTCCTGCTGCGGGTTTATAGGGTTTAAAAATTTCCATCCATCTGTCTGTCTTGCTCAATGGCTCAAAACCAAACTGCCGGTAAAGGCCATGTGCATCAGCCGTAGCTAACGACCATCGCCTCAAGTTACTCAACTCCGGATGCCGGGTAATGTTTTGAATAAGCCATTTTGAAAGGCCGCGCCGGCGATAGGGCTTCAGAACAAATACATCACAAACATAGGCAAAAGTGGCCCTGTCGGTAACTACACGGGCAAAAGCGCATAATTGTTGTTGATGATAGATGCCGAAACAAAGCGAATTGCTGATGGCTTTCCTTAAAGTATCAGGTGCTATACCTTTTGACCAGTACGACTCATGCTCCAGGAATTGATATATAACGTCAAAATCCAGCAGCTTATTATC
>CAJYSL010000206.1 GCA_913777515.1 uncultured Mucilaginibacter sp. | reverse complement strand
ATGGTTGATGCCGGTTGCGAGTATGTGCGTATTACAGCGCCCAGCATTAAGGAAGCGCAAAACCTGGCCGAGATTAAAAAACAATTACGTGCCCGTGGATATACCGTACCGCTGGTGGCCGACATCCATTTTACGCCTAATGCTGCCGAGGTGGCTGCGCGTATTGTAGAAAAAGTGCGGGTTAACCCAGGCAATTACGCCGATAAAAAGAAGTTTGACGAGTTAGAATATACCGATCTGGAATACCAGGGCGAATTGGACCGCATCTTTCAAAAGTTTACCCCGCTGGTCAATATTTGTAAAGAGTACGGCACTGCGATGCGTATTGGTACCAATCACGGCTCGCTGAGCGACCGCATTATGAGCCGTTATGGCGATACGCCTCAAGGGATGGTAGAGTCGGCCATGGAATTTATCCGGATGTGCGAGGCGCTTAATTATTATAACCTGGTTATCTCCATGAAAAGCAGTAACCCGCAGGTGATGGTACAAGCCTACCGCTTGCTGGTAGATACCATGGTGGCCGAGGGTATGAATTACCCGCTGCATTTAGGCGTAACCGAGGCCGGCGACGGCGAGGATGGCCGTATTAAATCGGCCGTGGGTATTGGTACTTTGCTTGAAGATGGCCTGGGCGATACTGTCCGCGTGTCGTTAACTGAAGAGCCCGAAGCCGAAGCGCCGGTAGCCATTGCTTTGGTGAACCGCTACGCAGAGCGTAGCCGGAGGTCTGATGCCGGAGGTCAGTCGAACACATCACAATTGCTGGAATCTGCCTCTCAGTCCTCAGCCCTCAGTCCTCAGCTCAAATCTGCCAAAGCACATAATCCATACGAATATCAAAAGCGTGTTACCTTTGAAGCCAATGCCTTTATTGGTGGGCACATGGTGCCGCGGGTGGTGGTTGATTTAAGTAACCGTAATTTAAAAGACCCTTCAGTACTGAATGATGCCGGCTATTTATATTCGGCTGTACTGGATAAATATAACATGGCCGACCAGTCGGTAGACTTTGTTTACCTGGCCGACCAATTGCCTTCGTTCACTTTTCCGGGTAATTTAAAGCAGTTATATAATTATACTACCTGGCAAACCTTAACCAACAAAAAGAACTGCCACCCGGTATTTACTTTGCCCGAATATTTATCGGCAACCGACCGCTCTTCGGCGCTTAATCTGGTAAAAGTTACTTTAGCCGATTTCGACGCTGCCCAATTCAAGCAGTTGGCTGATGATAAAGGATTGGTTTGGGTTTTAGAAACCACTGCCTTGCATGGCATGGCCGAGCAGCGCAGCTTTTTCTTCAAACTGGAAGAGGCCGCTATTGATACACCGGTCATCATCAAACGTAGCTATCATTTTAGCGAGAACGTTGTAGCGCCTTCGTCTATACAAACCGATGCTCCGACAACCAACGCGCTACCGCTGGTAGATAGTAGCAATACCAATATCCTGGCTTCGGCAAAAGCCTCTACCGATGACGTGACTCAATTGCAGTTATACGCCGCTACTGATTTGGGTGCTTTACTGGTAGATGGTTTTGGCGATGGGGTATGGATTGATGCGCCTGAATTGCCGTCTGCGGTAATTACCTCAACGGCTTTCGGTATATTACAGGCTACCCGTTCGCGTATCTCTAAAACAGAATATATCTCTTGCCCAAGCTGCGGCCGTACGCTGTTTGATTTGCAGGAAACCACACAAATGATTCGCAGCCGTACCAGTCACCTCAAAGGTTTGAAAATCGGTATTATGGGCTGTATTGTAAATGGTCCCGGCGAAATGGCCGATGCGGATTATGGTTACGTAGGTGCCGGTCCTGGTAAAATAACGCTTTACCGCGGCAAAGAAGTGGTTAAAAAGAATGTAAATACCGCCAAAGCACTTGATGAACTGATTGGTATTATTCGGGAAGATGGTAACTGGGTTGAGCCTGCTGCTGAGCTTTTATAAATAACGGTTACGTTTTTTAGATGAAAACCCGACAGTGTTATTTAATGCTGTCGGGTTTTTCCGTTTTAAGGCTGTCGTGCATCATTATAGCGGCCGAATCGGTAGGGAATGAACTAGTTGTGTCTCCAGTCAGGGTTTGGGAAGCGTTGCTTTTGCAATGAGTTAGGTTAATTCCAATCAAAACCAGCGCAGCCGATAGCCACTTTCTCCATTTGGGAAGTAAAATAGGTTCGGCTGCCATCTGTTGCAAGGTAAACCTGCCACATACCCGATAGTTATTTTCGGACAATATTCGCTGAAAATCAGCAGCTTTGCTATCTGTAAAATCGTAAACTTTTTTCTGGCATTGAGTGCAAAAGCGGCCGTCGTTGGTTACGGTCATATTATTCCAATCTTCGTTGCAGCTAAAGCGCAGTTGTATGTCCTTGATGTCCGAATCGTTGGTCATTGTTGGTGATGTATTACATATTAATCGAAGAAAACAGGAACTGTATATTGCACTTTTATCGGCTTGCCGTAGCGTTTGCCCGGTATCCACTTAGGCGAAAGTCTTAATACCCTAACAGCTTCATTGGCAGCGCTGGAATCCGGTATTCTTCCAATAGCCTGAATTTTGGTTAATGCTCCGTCTTTTTCAACTAAAAAGGTTACCATAATTCGGCCTTTAAACGGAGTTTTGGTTTTGTTAAGATGTTGTGCAATAAATTCTTTAAATTTTTCCTGACCGCCGCTGGGGTATATAGGGTCTGTGTCAGAGACACCTCCAAAAACAGCGTCTTGAGTATTGTTCTCTGTCTTTGCTGTATCACCTTTTGATTTCTGTGCTTCAGCTTTGTGACCAAAAAGGTTTATACCCAGTAACACAATAGCTGCCGAAATCCACCTTTTCCAAACCGGAATTTGAATTGGCTGAGGTGCTAATTGCTGTGGTGTAAAACGGCCGCAAATATTGTAGTTGTTTGCGGCCATGATTTGGGCGAATTCTGCTGCGCGACTATCTGTAAAATCGTAAACTTTTTTCTGGCAATGGCTGCAAAAGCGGCCGTTGCCATCCGGGGACATCGTTTCCCAGTTTACCTTGCAGCTAAATTTGAGCTGTATATTTTTAATGTCACTGACCATTGCTTAATAATTTCAAACTTACAAACTTTGATAGCATAAATTTATTGGTAATGAGAATCGTATCCTTACAAGTTTTCCATTTTGCTTTCCGGCTTCCCATTTTGGAGTTAATCTCATTACCCTTATCAATTCTTGTGCAGCTTTCGAATTATCATTTAGACCAATAGCATGTATATGACTCAATGATCCGTTTTTCTCAATAACAAAAGTTAAATTAATTCGACTCTGCTCTACCGTTTTCTCGGCATCTATGTTTTTTAACAAAAACTTAATTAGTTCTTCCACACCACCCGGAAAGCTTGGAGCTACTTCAACAGATGAGTATATATCTTCCGGCGGAGAAAAAGTTACATATCGTGTTTTGGGGGATTTTACCGGATTGGTTTGTGCATCAGCAGAGTAAACGGAAACTGCAAAGGCTGCCATAGCAGCCACAACGATAAGTTTAGTATTCATGTACAAGTAAATCTACTACTATTAGAATGTCAAAACCCGCTTGGCGGTATCAAATTATTTTATTGACAGCACTCTTTGTATTTAAATCGGAACTGTACGTCTTTTACTTCGTCAACCTTTGGTGCGCTTATATTATAAGTTATCCGAACGATACTGGAATAGTATACTGAGTCCGCACAGCGCGCCCATTTTGTTTTCCCGGTTCCCATTTAGGTGAAAGCTTGATTACTCTAATTGCTTCTTCATCTGTCTTTACATCATCGGTGCGGCCAATTTGTTTTATATCGGTTAAAGAGCCATCTTTTTCTACTACAAAGGTGACATTAACACGGATTTTAGCTTTGCCTTTACTATGGTCCAAATTTTTCTCAATAAACTTATTGAATTCTTCCATACCGCCCGGAAAGCTTGGCAACGTTTCTACAGAAACGTAGATTTCTTCTTCATGCTTTGCTTCCGGTTCCGGCTCTTCTTTAGGCTCTTCAATTTTTTTGACAGGCTTAGTTATTTTTTTACGGGTTTGTGCAGCAGCAATGCTGGTACTAAAGGCCAATGCCACCAGTAGTATGATAAGCTTAGTATTCATATGCAAGTAAATTTACTACTAATCCCGAATAATCAAAACCCGCTTGGCGGTATCAGGTTATTGTTGGAACAACAACTAAAATACACATGGCAAAAAATGTAGCAGAACAAGTGGTAGATATGCTGTCGGCCGCTGGTGTAAAAAGAATATATGCCGTTACCGGCGATAGTTTAAATCATATTAACGATGCCGTACGGCGCAGCGATAACAAATTACAGTGGGTGCACATGCGCCACGAAGAAGCCGGCGCATATGCCGCCGCCGCCGAGGCTGAACTGAATGGTATTGCTTGCTGTGCAGGTAGCAGCGGTCCGGGGCATGTGCATTTAATTAATGGCTTATATGATGCTCACCGTTCGGGGGCGCCTGTTATTGCCATAGCCTCTACCTGTGCCACGCACCAGTTTGGTACCGAGTATTTTCAGGAAACCAATACCATTAAACTGTTTGACGATTGCAGTTACTATAACCAGATTGCGACTACACCGGCGCAGTTGCCGCGTATGCTGCAGGCGGGTATACAAAACGCGGTTAATAAAAAAGGCGTATCGGTAATTGGTTTACCGGGCGATGTTACCGAAATGGATGCGGTTGAAACACCATCGTCTACCATTAACTACTTTAATCAGCCGGTAATCCGGCCGTCCGACCGCGAGTTGCAAAATTTAGCGGCTTTAATTAACGAGCACGAAAAGATTACCATCTTTTGCGGCATTGGTTGTGCCAATGCTCATGATGAAGTAGTAGAGCTTTCTAAACGTTTACACGCTCCGGTGGGATACTCGTTCAGGGGTAAAATGTTTGTACAGCACGACAATCCGAACGAAGTAGGCATGACCGGTTTGTTAGGTTTGCCTTCGGCCCATCAAAGTATGCACGAGTCGGACTTGCTGATTTTACTGGGTACCGATTTTCCGTACGAACAGTTTATGCCTACCAAATGCAAAATTGTACAGATTGATGTAAAGCCCGAACGCATTGGTCGTCGTGCAAAAGTGGAAATAGGTTTGTGCGGTAAAATTGAAGATACGCTACAGGCACTGCTACCTATCATCCCACAAAAAACCGATGATAGTTTTTTGCAGTCACAACTCGAGTTTTACAGCAAGGTTAAAGATAATCTGCAGACTTATGTAGATGACCGCGGCATTGAGAATAACATTCATCCCGAATTTGTGGCTAATGCTATCGATCAGTTGGCTAATCACAACGCCATATTTACGGTAGATACTGGCATGAGCTGCGTTTGGGGTGCGCGTTACATCAGAGGTACTGGTCAGCGTAGTATGCTGGGGTCTTTTAACCACGGCTCCATGGCCAATGCCATGCCACAGGCTATTGGCGCTGCATTGGCTTGTTCCGACAGGCAGGTAATTGCGTTGTGTGGCGATGGCGGCTTATCGATGTTATTAGGCGATTTAGCTACTATTGCTCAATATAAATTACCTATTAAAATTGTGGTATTCAACAACCGCTCGTTAGGGATGGTAAAGCTGGAGATGGAGGTAGCCGGCCTGCCCGACTGGCAAACCGACATGCACAACCCGGATTTTGCGTTGGTAGCCCAGGCTATGGGTATTAAAGGCATTAAAGTAACCGACCCCGATAAGGTGGAGCAAACCCTGAAAGAAGCGTTGCTACACAACGGCCCGGTACTGCTTGATGTGATGACCGACCCTAACGCGCTGGCTATGCCACCGAAGATAGAGTTCGGCCAGGTAAAAGGTATGGCCCTGTCTATGTCTAAACTAATACTGAACGGCGAGATGGGAGAGGTTTGGGATACTATTAAATCTAACTATAAGCATATTAAAGACGTTATATAGAAATTACGTCAGACAACAAAACAGCCCCTTGCAAGAAAATGTAAGGGGCTGTTTGTTGTAATATTTTATCTGCTTAACTCATAAAAGCTTTCCACCAGTTGGAGTTAAAGTTACTGCCGTTAACCTCGGTGGGTTTGCCGGGTTCGGGGATAAAAAGGGTAAGGTTTTCTTTGGCGGCCAGTTCAAGCAAAATTTCTACCGGTTCGTACCATGCATGCAGTGCCAGGTTAAATGTTCCCCAATGTATGGGCATCATTTGTTTGCCTTTAAGGGCGATGTGCGCATTTACGGCACTAAGCGGCCCCATGTGTATATCAGGCCAGTTTTTGCCATAAGCGCCAATTTCGAGCAGGGTTAAATCAAACGGACCATAAGCGTCGCCAATATCACTAAAGCCGTTGAACCAACCCGAATCGGCCCCGAAAAATATATTGTGGGTGTGCCCTTTAATCACAAAAGCTGACCAAAGCGTTTCGTTACGGTGGGTAATGCCCCGGCCCGAAAAATGCCGGGCAGGAGTAGTCGTAATGGTACAATCATCGCCCAACAGAGCTGTATCTCCCCAATCCATCTCGTTAATTAAATGGCCGGCCACGCCCCACTCTTTTAAGTAACGGCCTACACCCAGCGAGGTGTAAAAAGGTACGTTAAACTTAGCCAGGGTACGAATGGTACCTTCGTCAAAATGGTCGTAGTGGTCGTGAGATACTATAACAGCATCTAGTTTGGGTAAATCGGCCAGTGGCAAGGGGGCTTCAAAAAAACGCTTGGGGCCAATCCATTGCAAAAAAGAAGCTCGCTGGCTCCAAACCGGGTCGGTTAGTATGCGTTTGCCGTCAATCTCAATCAATAAACTCGAATGCCCTATCAAAGTAATCCGAAGTTCGCTTGCTGGCGGCGTTTGAAATATGACCTTGTCAGTTTTAAACGGGCCTAACTTTTTGTGGGGTGTATTTTCAGCTTTGTTTGTTATTTGCTCCCATAATATGGGTAGTAGTTTACTAAAGCCTTCGGTGGTAGGTATTGGATTTTGAAACTTATTGCCGATTTTGGTTGAGCCTTTGAGTTGCATGCTATATTGTAAATTATGGCAATATACATTTCAGAGGTTGCTTTGCTTTTTTGCTGTAATAAGTTTACAATCGGCTTATGATAATCATTATCAAATTCCTGCTGTTAATTCTGTAAAAATGCCAGGGCCTGTTTGCAAAGGTCTTGCAGGGCCGGCGGTAGTTGCTGTTGCAAATACGGGTGCGACGACCCGAAAACATGGTCGGTATTTGGGATGAGCAAAAGCCGTGCGTTGGGCTGCATGGCTTTCAGGTCGTGGGCATGGCTTACAGTAACCACCGTATCTGCTGTGCCATGCACAATGAGCCAGGGCTGTGTTACATCTGCTGCCCTTGCCAAAATATTCAAGCGGCCTTGGTGGCGGTCCAGGTCATCAAGCAGGGTAGCTTTAACAGGCATGTCTTGTCCGGTACGTTTATTCGGGAAATGCAACACGCCGCTCAACCGCCACTGCGGTTCAATTTCTTTAGGCCACAAGTTACGAAAGGTAGATACCGAGGCCATGGTAATTAAATGGCTTACTAGTTTATCTTCGGCAGCTTTAATAATGCTGATACCGCCGCCCATGCTATGGCCAATCAAAATTATTTTAGCCGCCGCCGGTATCACTGAGCCACTGCAGACAAAGTCAATCACGTATTGCAGGTCCTCCAGTTCTATACTAAATGTATTTTCGCTAAAGGCAATCAAATCTGTCAGGTCATCGGGTTGCTCAGGCGTGGTACCGTTGTGCGAAAAGTTGAATTTTAGAAACCGATAACCATTAAGCGCAAAATGCCTGGCTATTAAATGATGCGAGCCCCAATCTTTAAAACCTTTAAACCCATGTGCAAAAATAACCAGCGGCGCATTTGGGTGGGCTTCTTCATAAGTAAGGTCCATCAGCATAGCCCGGCCTTTAGCACCCGGCAGGGTATAGGTTTTATTAATAATCATAGTTGTGGTATTAAACGTTGCCCGGCTTTTTTGTTTGCCAGTGCCAGGTCAGCCATAACATGAGCACGGGTTGTAATAAAATTCTAATCCACGCAATAGTTGGTGTAATGAGCCAGCGGCCTAAATGCATCGGGGCTTGTTGCAGCATCATGATGTGTACGGGCACAAACGCGGCCAACATCAAAATTAATAATGCAATACCTAAGTTACGCGTTGGCGAAAAAATCAGCAACGCACCAAAAACTATCTCGCAGGCACCGGCAAGATAGTTTAATAAATGAGGGGCGGGCATGTAGTGAGGTATAATTTTAATATAACCGTCCGGGTGCACAAAATGATTAATGCCGGCAGCGATATAAAATACTATTAAAATAATGAGGCTGATTTTTTTGAGCATGATATTAAGATAGGCAACTGTTGTGGCCTGCTTTGCGTATTCTCTAATAATTAAACACCGGGTTAATACAAAACAGAGGGATGGCTATCGCCCGTTCAATTAACTCAAGATGTTCATATTAGCAAGACAAACATTTATACTTAGTGTTTGAGGTGTTTATTTATACTCTTTCTAAATTAAGGTGTTTGACAAAGGTTTGACATAGGCCAACGTGATAAGATAGTACTTTTGTGAGTTGAATTTTTAGTACAAATAACAAAGCTTTGAAGCATTTAAAGGTTATAGCTTTTACGCATAAGCAGATTGAATTGAAGGAATTGGGAAAGTTGGTGCTTTGC
>CAJYSL010000205.1 GCA_913777515.1 uncultured Mucilaginibacter sp. | reverse complement strand
GCCTTGCTGCCCAATGCTACCGATACCGATTTCTTCCATAAGGCTAAAGCCACCGATACCGTAGCCTATAAAAAGATGACCTTTTACAAGCCCGAAGAGGTGGCCGCAGCGGCTTACGAAAGTTTACAGGCGGGCGATGCTAAAGTAGAGCCGGGCATTATTAATAAAGTAAATAACTTTTTTAACCGGGTACTGCCTGATAGTTTGGCTGCTAAAGTAACCAGCGGTATCACGGCGCGAAGCACCAGCGGTAAAGAGCATACCGAGCATGCGGCATCAGCCGAGGAGCGCACCGTCATCAAGAATAAAACCGGTAATAAAGAGGGTGATTTCACCTCGCATGACGGACACCAGCACGAAGATTAATTTATATTATTTAACATTGTACTACCGTATTGCCTTAACTGCAGTACGGTATTTTTATGCTTGCCCATTAATGCGGCAAGCTATACTTTAACGTCATCCCTGTCATCTGCTTAAACATCTGATATGAATCGTCTTGCTCAATCGTCTTCTCCTTATTTACTACAACACGCCAATAATCCTGTCGACTGGTACCCTTGGGGACTAGAAGCGCTGCAAAAGGCCCGCGACGAAAACAAGCTGATTATTGTGAGCATCGGCTATTCGGCCTGCCACTGGTGCCACGTCATGGAGCACGAAAGTTTTGAGGACGAGCAGGTGGCCGCCCTGATGAACGAGCATTTTGTATGTATTAAGGTAGACCGCGAAGAACGCCCCGATGTTGACCAGATTTACATGAGCGCCGTGCAACTGATGACCAACCGTGGCGGCTGGCCGCTTAATTGCGTTTGCCTGCCCGACCAGCGCCCCATTTATGGCGGCACATACTACCCAAAGCACGACTGGATGAACGTGCTAATGAGCCTGGCCGATTTTTACACCAACCGGCCCGACGAAGCGGTAGATTACGCCGTACGCCTGACCGAGGGTGTTCAACAGTTTGAATCGGTTGATTTGGTAACCGAACAGCCCGATTACAGACCTGATGATTTGCATACCATCGTTAAAAACTGGCGAAAATATTTGGATGCAACCGATGGGGGGACCGGGCGTGCGCCAAAATTCCCGATGCCTAACAACTGGTTATTTTTAATGCGGTATGCGTACTTGTTTAAAGACGAAGGTATTGCGTCTCTCACCAAACTTACCCTGCACAAAATGGCCTTTGGTGGTATATACGATCATATTGGCGGCGGTTTTGCACGATATTCGGTAGATGGCCGCTGGCATGTGCCGCACTTTGAAAAAATGCTGTACGACAATGCGCAGTTAATAGGCTTATACGCCGAAGCCTATGTATGGAACCCTGACCCATTATATAAAAACACCGTTGCCGAAACCATTGCATTTGTACAACGCGAACTGACAGCACCTAATGGTGGCTTTTACGCTGCCCTGGATGCCGATAGCGAAGGAGTAGAGGGTAAGTTTTACACGTTTACTAAAGCCGAGGTAGAGGCCATCCTGGGTAGCGACGCCGATTTATTCTGTATCTATTATAATCTAACCGAAGATGGCAACTGGGAAGAAGAGCATACCAACGTTTTGTTCAGAAAAGAGCAGGATGAGGTATTAGCCGGGCAGTTAGGTATGCCGGTTGATGCTTTGCTGGTGGCCATCCAAGAGGCTAAAGCTAGGGTATTTAAGGCGCGCAGCATACGCGTAAGGCCGGGATTGGATAATAAAATACTGGCCTCGTGGAACGGATTGATGCTGAAGGGATTGGCCGAAGCGTATCGTACCTTTAATGAGCCATCGTATTTGAGTTTGGCTTTAGATAATGCCGCGTTCATCAACCAAAATCTGATTGATGCCAACTACCGCCTAACCCGGATTTTTAAAACCGGTGGCACAGTGCAGCCTATTGCTTTTTTAGATGATTATGCCAACGTGATTGATGGGCTGATTGCCTTGTATGAGGTCACCTTTGATATACAGTGGCTTGAGTTAGCTGCAAAACTAACCGATAGTGCTATTGCTTATTATTATGACGAGGCAGAGGGCATGTTTTTTTATACTGCGGCAGATGACGAGCAACTCATCGCCCGTAAAACCGAAATTATGGATGGAGTTATTTCTTCGTCTAACTCGGTAATGGCGCGTAATCTTAAAAAGCTGTCGTTGCTGTTCGGTAACATGCAGTACGAAACTATATCGGCGCAATTATTACGTAATGTAATGCCATACATGGCCAAATATGGTTCGTCGTACGCTAACTGGGCTTTATTACTGCTCGAAGAAATTAAAGGTATTTATGAAGTAGCGGTTACCGGCAGTAATGCCGAAGCCATGCGCCGCGAGGTGGAGCAAACTTACGTTCCGAACAAAATAATGTTGGGTGGTAACCAAGAAAACTTACCTTTACTGCAAAAACGGGTATCGGAGCAAAGCCGCATTTTTATATGTAAAGATAAAACCTGTGGTTTGCCGGCATACACCGTGCAGGAAGCTTTAAAACAAATAGAGCATTCCTGAGCTTATTACTTAAATTAAAACGCTAATGAAAATCGAATCACAACACGTCGTATCATTAACCTACGATTTGTATGTTAAACAGGAAGACGGTAACGAAGCTTTGGTTGAGAGTGCAACACAAGAGCAGCCATTAACCTTTTTATATGGTGCAGGCCAGATGTTGCCTAAGTTTGAAGAACACTTGAGCACACTATCAACCGGCGATAATTTCGACTTTAAACTGAGCCCGGAAGATGCTTACGGCGAGTTAAACGAAGAGGCTGTAGCCAACCTGCCTAAAGAAATGTTTGAAGGCACAGATATTCCCGAAGTAGGTGCTATTTTACCATTACAGGATAACCAAGGCAACCGTTTTCAGGGACAGGTGGTATCGGTGGTAGAAGACGCTGTAATAGTTGACCTGAACCACCCGATGGCAGGTCAGGAACTGCACTTTAAAGGTCAGATTATCAATGTGCGCCCTGCAAACCCTGAGGAATTATCTCACGGTCATGCACACGGTCCGGATGGTCATCACCAACACTAATAATTGCATAACCCTATAACCAAAATGGCTACCTCAACAGGGTAGCCATTTTAATTTATAACCGCACCATATCCGATTTATAAAACTGGCAGGGTATAATAATGCGTATACTCAACGGATTATCGTTCAATTTACCGGGTATAAATACTTTATCTTCGTCTTTAATCAATTTTAAATTCAGGTTGAGCACGATGTCGTTTACATCTAAAGCTGAATAAGCATTGTGGACCCTGAATTTAAAATCGGCCAATCGTCCGCCGGGGCTTACCAGCAACTCAATGGTTGCCTTGTAGGTGTCATTATTTAAGTTTCGTAAATCTTCTGGCAGCCTAATCAGGTTTACGTAATTAAGATATCCATAGTAGCGCCCGCCTATGCGCACCGGCCGGCTAAAGGTATATTCTGTCGTCAACGAATCATCTACAATGTACCTTACTCCATTGGCGCTATTTTCGGGCGACTCAAACATTAGTGTTTTAGTGTCGTAATTGTAACGTTGACAGGGTTGGTGTTGCTTGTCAAAAAATGTCCAGGTACCAATCTTTTTGTTTTTGTCGTAATTGCCTACGGCCAGCAGTTTCTTATCCAGATAAGCTGTATACTGGCCCTGCATAATGGTATCATTACTTTTCAGCACATGATATTTTTCAGTAACCTCGGGTGTAAGGCGCCGGGTGCGCTCCACAACATCTTGTGCAAAGCTGCTTAACGAGGCTGATAAGGTGAGTAGGGTTATAATGATATATTTCACGCCGGTAAAAATAGAATGTTAGTTTTGAAACCAAGAGAGGTAATAAAATATGTATCAATTAAACTATTGAAAACATAAACAGTTTAAAGGAGGGGCTAAGTTATTTTATTTACGCAGCCATTGTAACAAGTTTGATTACCTAACCTTTGTATTACTTTTATTACCTGAACTTATTAAATAAGCTTTGCTAAACAAGTAATTTTGGTAAGCCATGTAAAAGGTATAATACTTTAAGAGTACATTCGGCCTTTTGCGTTTAAACCGCCTTTAACCTGTAAACTTTATTGAAATGCATCCTCGTTTGAAATCAAAAATATATTGCCTGCTGGCTGCTGCAGGCTTGTTGTTGCCCGCGACATTGCTGGCACAAAAAGGTGCAGACATGGCTGCCGGTGTTAAAGCGCACGCGGGTGTAAAAGCTGATGGCAAACTGACCGAATGGGGAACGCTGCCTGCTTACAATAAAAGTACCGGTTTGCATTATACCCTGGCTAATGATGCCAACAATCTTTACCTGGCCATTAATGCTACCGACCAAACCACCATCAACAAAATTTTAGGCGGCGGTATTACCTTGGTAATTAATAAAGAGGGTAAAAAGAAAGACAAAGATGCCGTAGAAATAATTTACCCGATGGGCGGCCGTGGCGGCATGCGCGGTATGCGCATGGGCGGGCGTGGCGGAAGGCAGGGCGAAACTGCGGTAGATACGGCAGCACTGGTCACCAGCCGGAAACAAGCCGTAACCGGTATGAAAGAGCTGAGCGTATTGGGTATTAAAGATGTTACCGATACGCTGGTATCTATTTATAATACTTATGGTATTAAAACTGGGATTTATATCGACCCACACGGCGATTTTAATTACGAGCTGGCCATACCATTAAAACTCCTGGACTTGGACCCGGCTAAGAATACTGAGCTGGCTTACAATATCAAAGTGAATGGTATCAGTTTTGGCGGCGGTAACCGCGAAGGTGGCCGTGGGCAAGGCGGAGGCCGCGCGAATGGCGGCGGTCAGGGTGGCGGCTTTGGTGGTAACATCATGATTAGTGAACCTATGGGCGGCCCGATGATGGACCTGATGACAACAACCGACTTTTGGGGTAAATACAAACTGGCCAAACCCTGATTAAACCTTACTTTTCTTTCAACCCCTTATCATGAAAAAAACTTTACTGCTGTTTTTATTCTCTCTGCTTGCCTCAGCAATTTTTGCACAGGTGCCCGGCCGTGGCAACTTACGCCCGGCGTTGCCCTTGCGCGAGGTGAGCGGTATTGTTAAAGACAGTACCGACAACCCGGTTATTGGCGCTACCGTAAAACTGAAAACGACAACCGACAGTGCCATTACGACTACCAACGGCGACGGTATATTTGTGTTTAAAAATGTTAAATCGGCTACTTTTGTATTGAGTATTACGAGCATCGGTTTCAGGCCTGTTGTGAGGCGGATGCTGAACAATGATGCCGTACCGCGGCTGGTATTAGACCCTATCGTTTTAGGTGCTCAAACAAATCAAATAGCAGCCGTAACCGTAAAGGCTCCCAGTATCACCTATAAAACAGATACGGTGGAATACCGTGCCAGCGACTACAAAGTAAGGCCCAATGCTACCGTTGATGAGATGCTGAAAAAGATGGAAGGCATGGAGGTCGGGTCTGACGGTTCCTTAACCCACCAGGGGCAGCAGGTAGCAAGGGCTAAATTAAACGGCAAAGTGTATTCAGGCGGAGATGTAGCGCAGGCCATTAAAAATTTACCTGCCGAGATTGTAGACAAAATACAAATTGTGGACGACTACGGCGACCAGGCAGCCCGTACCGGTATTAAAGACGGCGACCCCGAAAAGGTGCTTAACATCAC
>CAJYSL010000204.1 GCA_913777515.1 uncultured Mucilaginibacter sp. | reverse complement strand
GGGCCAAACACTTCGGCTGATGAACTGGATGTACTGCTCGAGCTGGCTTTGGCATCCACACCCGTATTTAAAGTAACCGTAAACGGATTAGACACCGCACTGATAGCTGCTGGGCTGGTTGACTGTACGCGCAAACGGTAACCCGTTCCCGCAGGAGTACCACCCGGTATAAAACCGTTTACAAAACCTGTAAAGTGGCCTACGTAAGAACCAATTAGCGTAGCCCCGGCAAAATTACCGTTAGCATCCGATAGGTATAAATCAAAACGGTTGTTGGGTGATAGCTGGACCGCGGTTTCGTCGACCGTGATGGGTGCAGTAATGCTTGAGCCTTGACCGTAAGGGCCTGCGTCAACGGTTCTGATGGCGATGGTTTGGGCATTGAGTATTTGGGCACAAACAAGCACCCAAAAAACAACCATCCCTAAGTAAACAACAAATCTGGTAAAAAATCTAATCATTAAACACTCCCCGATAAGTAACCGGCCTTTTACCAGGCAACGGTTAACGTCGTTTTACGGGAAGTATACAGAAAGGTTTAACGGGCTGTAAATTTTTTAATCTTTAAATAATATAGTTGTCAGGGCTGAAGATAATTTATTAAAGCGCGTGTTTTCTTTGATTGCGGAATCAATATCACCAGCAAGAATAAATTATTAATTGGCTAAATTTCTTTATCCGAAAAACAGGTAACCTACCAAAATGGCTGCAACAACACCAGCCAAATCTGCTATCAAGCCGGCTGGAATGGCATAGCGGGTCTTTTTAATACCAACAGAACCAAAGTAAAGTGCAACGATATAAAAGGTAGTGTCGGCCGAGCCCTGGAAAATACAAGCCAAACGGCCCACAAAGCTATCGGGTCCGAAAGTTTTCATCGAATCGAGCATCATTGCTTTTGCGCCCGAACCACTTAATGGTTTCATCAAGGCTACTGGTAAGGCATCAGTAAAACGCGTGTCTACATTAAAATGTCCGAACAGCCATTTAAAGCCGTCTACAAAATAAGTTAAAGCGCCCGAACTTCTGAAAACGCTGATGGCAGCCAGCATGGCTACCAGGTAGGGGATAATTTTAATCGACGTTTCGAAACCGCCTTTAGCGCCTTCAATAAAAGATTCGAACACATTAACTTTTTTATATAAGCCACCTAAGATGAAAATGATAGGGATGCTGAACAACAACAGGTTACTGCTTACTTTTGATACTTCGCTAATTTGGTTTTTGGTTAACACTGCCGAGAAATACCAAACCAGTAATCCTATAAAGGTAGTCAAGCCGCCCAGCCAAGCAATTACTACACCGTTCAGCAAATTAATACGCTGTTTAATAGCCACCACAATTAAGCCTACTACAGTAGCTACATAAGTAGCAATAATACATGGGATAAACACATCAGTAGGGTCTTTGGCATGTAGAATAGCCCGCTGAGCGATGATGCTGATAGGCAATAAAGTTAAACCCGATGTGTGCAGTACTAAAAACATAATCTGCGCGTTCGAGGCCGTTTCTTTATCAGGGTTAAGTTCCTGCAAACTGCCCATTGCCTTTAGGCCCAAAGGGGTCGCGGCGTTGTCTAATCCCAATAAATTAGCCGAAAAATTCATCATCATTTGGCCCGTAGCCGGATGGTTTTTGGGTACTTCCGGAAATAATCTGTTAAAAAATGGCCCTACAATACGCGATAATAAATTGATGGCGCCGGCTTTTTCTCCGATGTTCATGATGCCTAACCAAAAGGCCATCGTACCTATCAGCGGCAGCGCAATGCTCATTACCGATGTTTGGGTAGAGTCAAACAGCCCCTCCACCAGTAGCTGAAACGCTTCGGTATCACCCAGAAAAATAAGCTTGGCTAATGTGATAAAAAAGGCAATAACAAATAAGCCTATCCAGATATAGTTAAGGGCCATAGTAAGCTAAAATGAGCGAAAATTAATTGTAAGTCGTGATGTTTTTGTCGGATACGATGCGGATGTCGTAATCTTTTTTGATAGGGTTGAAAGGCACTTTGTCAATAATTTGCTCATAAACATTGCCCAAATCTCTCACCCGGTAATTGGTAATGCCTGATATATCTTCTTTACTGATGAGGTAAGGGGCAATAGAGTTGTTTACCAGGTTTAACTGCTGCAATTCATCCGTGGCTATGTAAATATAAATGCGGCGGCCGTCCATGCGTATCTCTACGTCGGACGTACTATTACCGGGTAAGTCGAGATGATATTTTTGATTACCCTGCTTTTTGGTTTTTACCGCGGTGTAACCTTTAGAAATCATGAAGTCGTTTGATTTTTGCAGGTTATTGTTGATGATGTATACAAAATCATCGTAAGCCAGCAGTTTTTGTTGTGCATGGCCGGTAAATGCAGCTAAGCATAAAGCCCCGAGCAGTAAAACTTTCTTCATCCAAATGTTTAGTGAGAGTCTAAAACTATCATTTTTATACGGCGCAAACAAAACTTTCGGTTCAAAATAATAATTTAGCCTTTCATAATTGTTAAAACTATGCCTACCATAAATTTATCACGCGTAAGCGGCGATTACGGTTTTGAAGCCAACGATGAGTATGGTCACACCATAAAAATGGACACCAGTGCCGAAAGCGGCGGCCAAAATTTTGGCGTACGCCCTATGCAAATGTTATTGATGGGACTGGGCGGCTGCTCGGCTATTGATGTTATTAGCATCCTGAAAAAGCAGCGCCAGGAAGTGTTGGATTACCGCATGAAAATTAGCGGCGACCGCGAGCCGGGCGTGGAACCATCATTATGGCAAAACATCACCATTGAATTTCATTTAAAAGGAAATATCGACGAGGACAAGGCCAAACGTGCCGTGGAATTGTCGATAGGTAAATATTGTTCGGTAGCGGCTACTTTAGAAAAAGCCGGCGCCGAGTTAAACTGGCAGGTGTTTATACACCCTGCTGATGCTACACTTTCTTAAAAAACGTTACACTATGTCAGACCAGGAATTGCACCCGCTAACCAAAGCGGTGCGTACTCGTTCGCCAAAAACGCTGCAGAACGAACATTCTACACCATTATATTTAACCAGCAGCTTCACCTTTGATGAAGCTGAGGCCATGCGCGCTGCATTTGCCGACGAAACTAACGACAACATCTACAGCCGTTTCAGTAACCCGAACGTAGACGAGTTTATTACCAAAATGTGTGAACTCGAAAACGCCGAGGCTGGTTTTGCTACCTCGACCGGGATGAGCGCCATCTTTTCGTCGATTTTTGCGCTGTTGCAACAGGGCGACCACCTGCTTTGCTGTAGTTCGGTATTTGGCAGCACTTTTACCATCGTAACCAAGTACCTGCCTAAATATGGAATTACTTGTACCTTGGTGCCCGCTAATGATAAAGCCGCTTGGGAAGCTGCCGTAAAGCCCAATACCAAAATGGTATACCTGGAAACGCCTACCAATCCGCAGCTGGAAGTGATTGATTTGGAGTGGGCCGGACAATTCTCAAAAAAGCACAACCTGATTTTAAACGTAGATAATTGCTTTGCCACACCACTGCTGCAACGCCCTACCGATTTTGGCGCCGACCTGGTAGTACACTCGGCCACCAAATGGATTGACGGACAGGGCCGCGTAATGGGAGGGGTGATTGTTGGCCGCGAAGACCTGGTTAAAGAAATTTACCTGTTTTGCCGTAACACCGGTCCGGCGTTGTCGCCTTTTAATGCTTGGGTACTGAGCAAAAGCTTGGAAACTTTGGATGTTCGCATGCAACGCCACTGCAGCAATGCCTTAACATTGGCCGAAACGCTGCAATCAAACCCCAATGTAAGCTGGGTTAAGTATCCGTTTTTACCTAATCACCCGCAATACGATATCGCCAAAAAGCAAATGGCCTTAGGCGGCGGTGTGCTTTGCTTTGAAATTAAAGGCGGACTGGAAGCCGGGCGTAAGTTTTTAGATAATCTGCAACTGCTGTCGGTAACAGCCAATCTGGGCGATTCGCGCAGTATAGCTTCGCATCCGGCCAGCACTACACACTCTAAGTTAACCGACGAGCAACGGGCAGCCGTAGGCATCACGCCAGGCCTAATCCGTATTTCGGCAGGTTTAGAGAAAGTGGACGACATTATTACCGACATTACCCAAGCTCTTGCCAAAAGCGTTTAATACGAAAAATATTTAGTGATTGATGAGCCTGCAGATATAAAAATTTGCAGGCTCTTTTCATTAACCAGCGCGTAAACAAATGCCGTCCAGTCTAACGAAAGCACTGTAGTCTAAACAGGAATCACATGGAAAATCTAACA
Organism: uncultured Mucilaginibacter sp.; assembly: GCA_913777515.1. Classification (GTDB taxonomy): domain Bacteria; phylum Bacteroidota; class Bacteroidia; order Sphingobacteriales; family Sphingobacteriaceae; genus Mucilaginibacter. The sequence goes on along the minus strand of CAJYSL010000204.1, from coordinate 1,895 downwards.
TATGGGCTTGATTTTACGAGATGATTTGGTTGCAAACCTCATTTCTAATCGAAATCTAATACGTCGAGCACGACAAATAATTAGTCCACACAGCCATGCCATTTGTTAACATTTAGTACAGCTACGTTGTAGTTTGTCTCACTTTTTATACACGGTTTTGCTTCGATGGAACAATTTTCTGGCGTGTTGATAAGTCATCAAAATACATCGTTTGCGTGGTAAATTTTGTGTTACAAAGAGTTAAGCGATATTTTTAGAGGTGCAGTTATTCACAATTTAGGTCACTGCATGCGGATTGGCATTGATGTTGCCTATTGAGGTCAACGTTACTCCAATTAAGTTTAGGAGTTACAGCATTTACCTTAACATTATTTAATATGAAGCTACATCTAAAAAAAACAGGCTTACTTATAGCAGGCCTCACCATGGGCTCGCAGCTTATGGCACAAACTACAGACAGTACCAAAAATTACGTTCAACCTTTTGCAGGCGGTAGCCCGTTCCGTACATGGTCGGTGGGCTTACAAGCTGGTATGAGCTCGATTAACACACTGTTTCAGGATAAAGGTGATTACATTACCGCCAACGAAAGATTAATGTATGGTGGTTATATTAAAAAGCAATTATTACACGGATTAGGCTTGCAGGCTACCTTTATGAGAGGCCATGTGCAAGGTTCAGGTCCGCGTGATATGAATTATCCAATCCAGCGCTTTGAAACCAAAATCAAATATGCAGTAGACTTACAAGCCGTAGTAACCTTGGCCAACATTAACTGGCGCAGCCAGCAAAGCTTTATACAACCGTATTTAAGCTTTGGTGCAGGTAACATGGCTTTCACATCAACCTTAACTGCTAACAATGGTACAACATCTGGCGTGGGCAACACCCGCCAATGGTATATCCCTGTAGGTACAGGTTTTAAATTCAATTTAGGTCCGGTAGTTAATCTTGATTTAGGTTACCAGGTAAATTTTGTTAACGGTGATAACTTAGACCAATATTACCGTGGCGACAAACGCGATAAATATGGTATGGCACACGCAGGTTTAGAGTTTGCCTTAGGCAAAAGCTCGAAACCACAATTGGCTGCACATAACCCGGTAGCATCAATGCGTTATGAGTACTTAATGGAGCAACGCCGTTTACAAGGTGAGATTGATGCCCAGAAAGCAGAAAACCGCCGCTTACGCACCGATTTGGACGCTACCAACGCTAACATTGCCCGTTTAACTACTGACAGCGATGGCGACGGTGTAGTTGATATCAGCGATAAATGTCCAAACACACCAGCAGGTACTAAAGTTGATGGTTCAGGCTGTCCGCTGCCAGCTCCGGTAACTCCAGTACGCGTAGTAGTTACTGAAGAAGACCGTCGTGTGGTACGTGAGGCCATCAAAAACTTAGAATTTGAGTTTGGTAAAGCCACCATCCGCGAAAAATCATTCCCAAGCTTACAACGTGTAGCTAAAATACTGGTTGATAAAAACTTCAGCCTGAAATTAGCTGGTCACACTGATAACGTAGGTTCGGCCGAAGCTAACATGAAGTTATCTAAAGACCGTGCAGAATCTGTAAAAGCTTACTTAGTAGAGCAAGGTGCTAACCCATCTCGTATCGAAGCTGTAGGTTACGGTAAAAACCAACCAATCGCTTCTAACAAAACAGAAGCCGGTCGTCAGAAAAACCGTCGTGTTGAATTTACCTTGTATTAATAGCAGGTAATTCCTCAAAACAAAACGAGGCTGTCTCAAAAGGACAGTCTCTTTTTTTTTTGAAGCTATTTTTGCATAATTTAAAGGTATGGGAGGCAAGGTAGTCTTTAAGGAATATAACCCTGACCAGTTGACGTTTTTACCGTATAAGCTGGAGAATTTAGTACCGCAGGGCCATCC
>CAJYSL010000203.1 GCA_913777515.1 uncultured Mucilaginibacter sp. | reverse complement strand
CTAACGTATACTCCAAACCATCCGGCATAAAAGCCAAAAGCGGTTACAAAACCTTACCTTTGGCTTTTATGCTGGATATTTTATATCGCGATGAGCAGTTGATTGCCATCAACAAGCCACACGGATTGCTGGTACACCGGTCGAGCATTGCGGCCGATGCCGAAGAATTTGCCCTTCAATTATTACGTGACCAGATTAACTGCCATGTTTACCCGGCCCACCGACTGGACCGAAAAACGGGTGGCGTGCTGCTGTTTGCCTTGGATAAAAGCACGGAGGTAATTATGCAACAGCAATTTGCGGCTAATGCAGTTCATAAAACCTATTGGGCCGTTGTAAGAGGCTATACTGATGACGCGGGCGAGATTGACTACCCATTGCGCAAAGATAACGGTACGCTGCAGGACGCCTTTACCGCTTACCGAACCATAGCCCGCGCCGAATTGCCAGTGGCTTTAGGCAAACATACTACCTCAAGATATTCGCTGGTGGAAGCTAAACCTACCACGGGCCGGATGCATCAGTTGCGCAAGCACTTCAGTCATATCTTTCACCCTATTATAGGCGACCGAACCCACGGCTGTAACAAGCAAAACAAACTATTTACCGAAACCTGGCAAATGGATACCATGCTACTGCATGCCCTGAAGCTTGAGTTCACTCATCCTGTAAGCGATGCTCCGGTGTTTATTGAAGCACCACTACAACCTGAGTTTGAGCGGATGGCCAGCCTGATGGGATGGCAGGAAACTATACAGGATTACTTAAGCCCGAAAACTTCGGGATAGATTAACGCTGCTTTCAGGATAAAGTTAAGCGAATCCGTCACCCATATCTTTCCTTCTTTGGCATACTCCAGCACCTGCGGTGCGGGCATGGTAATTACTTCAATGTTTTCGGTAGGGTCGAGCTTTTGTTTGGAGTTAAACTGCGCATTAAAAATAATGTATCCGTAGGTGATTTGCCGCGTTTTGGTGGGATTATTAGCAATCTTCCCGAGCGAAATTAAATCATCAGCAGTGGCCTTGATGCCCACTTCCTCTTCCAGCTCGTTGATGGCTGATTGTAAAATGCTGGTATTTTTTTGCTGCATCCCGCCCGGCAACTCCAGTAATATCTCGCCCAAGCCATGCTTATACTGGCGCGCCAGTACTACCTCGTTGTTAGGGGTAATAGCCAGCACCATAACCACATCGCCCAGCGGGGCAAAAAAGTAATCGTCTATAATTTTTCCGTTAGCCAGTTCAACGGTATGTTGCAGTAACGGAAACCACGGGCTTGGCGATACATCCTGCTCTTTTAAAACCTTCCACTTTTGTATTTGGTCATTGCTCATGGAGGCTAAAATACGCATGTTAGCTGTAAAGCAACGGCAAAGGTCTATTATTTTAAATCTACCTGTTGATTAAGCCCGCATTACACCAATCTTGTCCCCTTTCCAATCCGGAAACAGTACACGATCGTTACTTACTCTTAACTGTCGGTCGGCAACTTCGCTAAACACGCTCCTAAAATCAGTCGTTACGGCTAAATCGCGGCCATCTTCCAGGTTTTCAACCGCCAGCGGCTGCATTTTACCATGCACCAAGCCGCCATTTACGTTATTGCCCAGTATAAAATTACATGATGCCCGGCCATGGTCGGTACCACCAGTACCATTTTGATGCACGGTACGGCCAAATTCGGTCATGGTCATTACGGTAACATCGTCCTGATAGGCGCTCAGGTCATTCCAAAACGCCATCATGCTGTTGCTTAGGTCAGTTACGTTACGGGCGAAAATACCGTTTTCAGTCCCTTGGTTATAGTGAGTATCCCATCCGTTTGATTCGGTAAAGGCTACCTCCAGGCCTACATCCATTTTGATTAACTGCGCAATCTGCTTAAGCGAATTACCCAGCGCAGAAGCAGGATATACCACGTTATTTGCCGGTTTATAATTACGCACATCGGCCTTTTGCAGCATTTTTACGGCATCAAAGCTTTCTTTACCGGTGCTTTGCAGCAAACCAGTGGAGGCGTTGTCATAAAGGTCTTCAAAACTTTTGGCAGCTAAATTGGCACCGGCCTGGTTACCCCGCATCTGGATGGCAAAATCCTGTAGGTTACTGATAGCCACTGCCGGATTATCGCCATAAAGCGAACGCGGCATGGCCGATGTTAAACTTACCGCGGTGAAGGGCGTAAGCGCATCGTGGCCCAATAAGCCTACGGCCCGGTTAAGCCAGCCACTGGCGGTTCCTTTATTAAATGGTGTACCCGATTCCATATAATCTTGTGCGTCGAAATGCGAGCGCGTAGTATTTGGCGAACCGATGCCATGCACAATGCCTAAACGCTTTTCGCGAAACATAGGCTCAAAGGCCTGCATAGCCGGATGTAAACCGTAATGGCCGTCTAAATCAATCAATGGTTTGCCGGTGGTACTGCTTTTGGCCGCCGACATAAACAGCGTGGGCCTTGCCGCCTTGAGGTAGGTATCGGTAAAAGGTGTAACGGCCATTAGTCCGTCCATCGCACCGCGCTGAAAGATACAAACCAGCACCTTGCGTTTACCGTAAGGCTTAATAATTTGCTCGGATGCAACAGCCTCTGCTAAAAAGCCGGGAATGCCGCCCATCAGGCCAACACCCATCAGCGCTAAACCGCCGGATTTCAAGAAACCTCTTCTGCTTACCATGATATTTTAGAGTTTGAGCTATTATTAAATGAATGAATTAACGACGCTGGTACTCGGGAGAGCCAATAATTACCCCTACCACCTGCGACAACATAGCACTGTTACCACCGTTACCCTGCATTGCCAGCATATTTTTCCGTTTTAATGGCTTATCAGTGCTAACGGTGTCAGTTCCGCCCGTCATTGCATTCTCTGACAGCATAGTATTGCCGGCAGGTTTCATTTTGGCGCTTGCCGCCTCAATCTTGCTCATCAGTTGCGGGTCGTTGAGCATTGGGGTAAGGCGTTTTACAGTTTCGGTCAAGTTACGCTCGGGCATAATCAGCTTGCTGTAAGTTACTAAGGCTGCTTGTGCGCTTTCGGGCTCATGATGGTTATTCAGCGCAGCCAAATCTACCCTCACACCCGGTATACGACCGGAGGCCAGGGCTAAACCAAAGTTCATGCGGTTAAGCAACGAACCAGTGTTTATCCAGTACTGACCTTTGTCGGGAAAGCCGGTAGGCGCCTGGTAATAATATTTCTTTTCGCCCATTTTATTTATCCAGGCATATAACTGGTAGGGCTGCCTGATTTCGGCTTGCAAACTGCGAACCGCTCCCATAGCCAGCTCGAAAGGCGATTTTGTTTTTTCGCGTACGGCATTGGCACTCCAAAACTCGGGCGATGATACCATGGTTAACAATACCGCTTTAATATCGCCATCCTTTTCGGTAAAGGTTTTGGCCATTTTATCTACCAAGGTTTGCGCAGGGTTGTCGCTCACAAAGCGTACTGCCAGTTTACGGCTGATAAATTTGGCAGTAGATGGGTGATGTGCCAGCATCTCTAACAAATCCACACCTTCCTGGTAACCACCGTTGGGACCAAAATGCTTGCCTAATACCGTTTTTTCGCCTTTATCATGACGATTGGGGGTGAATAAGAAATCGGCCTCGTGCACAAAACCGCGCTGGGCCAGGTTATCTTCGCCTACCCGCTCTAATAGTTTTTTGACACCTCCGCCGTAACCTTCATCTCCCATCGGATACAAAGTCCAGCCGGTAAGCACCTTGGCGGCCTGGGTTACGTCTTGCTGGGTATAGCCGCCGTCGACTCCTAAAGTGTGCAGTTCCATCACCTCGCGGGCGTAGTTCTCGTTTAGGCCCTGCGCCTTTCTGGCTTTTTGCACCTTAGCCATCATGGCAGTATCGTCACCCATGGCAGGCATCAGTGCGTTAACTACCGGGCGCCTTTTGTTATTCAGAGGACGGGCATTGCCGCCATCGTTACCGACGCTCGAAAAATTATCCAAATAAACCAGCATAGCCGGCGATTTAGCCGTGGCTAACAGCAGCTTATCAAATCTACCAAACACATTGGGCCTGATAACATCGCGCTCATATGCCGGGATGAATACGGCACACTGGTTTTTAGTGATGGATACGTTAAAGTGGTTAAACCAAAAATCGGTCATTACCTCCTGCAACTGGTTATTGCTGTAGGCTGCACGCAGTACTTTTTGGTTGATGAATTGCCGGAACAGCTCTTGTTCGGGAGCCATTCCGTTTTTCTGCATGTAATTCAGCAGCACACTGCGATATTCTTTACGGTCGGTTTTAATCGAATCCTTATTCACCACGCCGTCGCGAATGGCCATTTTGGTTAGCTGACCGGGGCGAGGGTATTTGGCTACCAGTTGCGCATTGGTAAACGTAACGGCATCAAAATGATTGAGTATCTGGTTAAGCGAGTCGTCGGGCTGTTTGGCATCTAACTGCTGGGCAAACCATTTTTCCAGTCCTTCTTTCACTACGGCATCTACCTGTCCGGGAGTGGCGCCATAAGTAAAACGGCTTAGCAAATGTGCTGCCGCCTGCCGCTCGGTTAGCCCGGCTACCTGGTAAGGAAACTTTGCAACGCCTTTGTAACTGCCGGGCA
>CAJYSL010000202.1 GCA_913777515.1 uncultured Mucilaginibacter sp. | reverse complement strand
TCTTCAAAGTTAGCGTCAGTAATTTCTAAAGCCATGATTTTAAATGTTTATGTTTTAACAAATATAGAATAATCAAATAGCTTGCCACAAGTTGCCCATGACAATCTGACAAATAAATTACTGGCTTTAATTACCGTTTAACTACAAATCAAAACATGCCAGTTCCACTATCAGAGAATAGACAATAAGCAATTAGGCCGCACTTAGGCATAATACACGTTGATACACCCCAAATGCAACTCTTAACCAAAATTTAAAGAAAGCCTAATTATATGTTTATATTTCTAATTTACTTTTATGAAAATACCATAGAAAAATGAACTCTACATTGGAAATAACAGACCGCGAATTTTTAATAAAGCTGGACCGTACCAAATTCAACGTGTCGTTTGTGCGCTCGTTGCTTAAAATGGTTGAGTTTTGCAACCCATCTGAAGATGAAGTAGCTGTACCGGACCGTTTCAGAGATACCGGATATAATGGCAGTACCGAACCTGAATACTTTAGCAGCATCGACGAAAAATAAAGGCCTGAATATTTCTATTCAAGCCTTTATTCAGTTTCTTTTCTACTTCACCGGTTTAGAAGTTGCGGTAACCGCCGCGTTGTACCTGTTGCTTATCCATCTGGGCCATCTGGCCTTTCATCATCTTAATCTGGTCGGCCAGCAACTTGTTTTTATCATCTTTGGCGGCCTCACTTAAATACTGCTGGGCTTCGCGTTTGTTACGCTTAGCCATGGCAATACCCGCTAAGCTTAATTTGGCCAGTGCTATATTGTGCGACATGGTCATGCCCAAAGTAATCGCCTTTTTAAAGTATTTTTCTGACTTCAACGGCGCTTTGCGCGACTCAATTAAACCCAGTAATAAGTTATAATATCCGTGCTGACCTTTAAATAACTGCTTTTCGTAGTCGGTTATTCTTAATAACCATTTTTCGGCTTCATCAGAGTTTTCTTTACGCAGGTAAAATTGTGCAATCAGCATATTCTCGTTAAAGAAATAAGTAGCTAATATTAAACCGCCTATTATAAACACCAGTATACCCCATCCCCAAAAACCAAACCCACATAAGGTAACGCCTGCACCCATTACTACACAGGCAATTACTAACCGAACAATATTTGACATCGTTTGTACTTTTGTAATAAAGTGCAAATATCCGTTTATTTACACGCTTAAGCAATTAACCGAACAAAAAATTATATGGCTGTTGAGATAGAAGCCTCTTGGCTTAAAATACTTCATGATGAGTTTGAAAAAGACTACATGATTAAGCTTAAAGAGTTTTTAAAAGAGGAAAAAGAAGCTGGCCACAAGGTGTATCCTAAAGGCAGCGATATTTTTAACGCCTTTAATCATACCCCGTTTGATAAACTGAAAGCGGTAATATTGGGCCAGGACCCCTACCATGGGGCCAACCAAGCATTCGGTCTTTCATTTGCCGTACAAAAAGGCATCACCGTGCCACCGTCCCTAAAAAATATTTATAAGGAGCTACAAGCGGATATTCCGGGCTTTACCATGCCTAACCATGGCGATTTAACCCAATGGGCCGACCAGGGCGTGTTGCTGCTTAACGCAACCCTTACCGTGCAGGCCGGCAAACCGGGCTCGCATCAAAAAAAAGGCTGGGAAATTTTTACGGATACCGTTATCCGCAAAATATCAGAAGAAAAAGAGGGTGTGATATTTTTGTTATGGGGCAAATTTGCTCAAGCCAAATCAGAGCTGATTGACGACACTAAACATTACATCCTGAAGGCGGCCCACCCTTCGCCATACTCGGCCGATAACGGCTTTTTTGGATGTAAACATTTCAGTAAAACCAACGACTTATTGAATTCGCAGGGTAAAGAACCGATTGACTGGCAAATTGAATAACAAAGTCAGTTGCCGGCAACTGGCAAAAATCAAGGCCTGCACTGACGGCTTATAAATCAAATTTGTTGCACACAAAAGCTTTACCGGCTGGTTATTGATATGCATTTACCGATATAATAACATTTATAATTATGGACAGCATTAATCAGCAACAACCCGAAGATAACTTTAAAAACTTGCAAGGCGAAGAAGCTAAAAAGAAGATTAAGGAAATGGCCGAAAAAGCCGAAACCTGCTTTTTTTGTTCTAACATCAAAACCGGTGTGCCTTTCTCTACCCGCCCAATGTCACCGCAAAAAATTGACGACGACGGCAACTTTTGGTTTTTAAGTTCGGACGATAGCCACAAAAATGAGGAGATTTCTCACGACCCTTTTGTACACTTACTGTTTCAAGGCTCAGCACATTCAGACTTTTTGAACGTTTATGGCATCGCCGAGATTAGTAAAGACAAAGAAAAAATTAAAGAGCTTTGGCAGCCACTGTTAAAAACCTGGTTTACCGAAGGAGAAGATGACCCACGCATTACCGTAATTAAGGTAGAACCAAGCGAAGGTTATTATTGGGATAATAAGCATGGTAACGCCATTGCTTTTATTAAACAGGCGGCCGGTGCTGTTTTAGGCAAAACGCTGGATGACTCGATTGAAGGCAAACTGGATGTAGATTAATATCCGTATATTACAGTAGAAGCCCCGGTATTGGATAAAACCAGCATCGGGGCTTTTATTTTGATGATGATGCCCGTTTCTGTTTAAACCTATTGGGTTTAAAATATCAGAGAGGTAATTTCCGAAAATTTTGCAACATTTATAACGTTATAACAGCAACCCATGAAGTACATAGTCAACAAGCACCCGGCAGCCATACGGTGGTTTCACTGGATTAATTTCCCGCTGCTGGCCGTGATGATATGGAGTGGCTTACTGATTTACTGGGCATACGACCCTTATGCTATCAAACTATTCGGGCATACGTTTTTTAAGTTTTTTCCCGAGTGGTTTTATCAGAAATATCACATCAAGCGCAGGCTGGCCGAGGGCATGGCTTTTCACTTTGTATTTATGTGGCTTTTTGCGGTAAACGGGCTGCTGTATGTGCTATACACGGCTATCTCAGGAGAGTGGCGCTACCTGCTGCCTAAAAAGTCATCCTGGCACGAAGCCTGGCTGGTGCTATTACACGATTTACATTTGCGTAAAACTGCGCCTCCACAAAACAAATATAACGCGGCCCAGCGCATTGCCTACACGGCCGTTATTGTGATGGGCGCAGGATCGCTGATTACCGGGCTGGCCATTTATAAACCGGCACAACTATACTGGCTGGTTTGGTTATGCGGCGGTTACAAAACCGCACGGCTTATTCATTTTACCCTGACTATATTATATTGCCTGTTTTTTGTGATACACATTGTACAGGTGATTTTAGCAGGCTGGCAAAACTTTATTAGTATGGTGCGGGGCTTTGAGGTAGCTGATGCATCAACGGCAAAAATTATAGCTAAACGAGACAACGACGATGGAAACGCATGAAAACACCGAGCCACAACAGCCTAAAGAGGTTGAACCGTTTGATGCCCGTAAAGCCAACCGGCGTACGTTTATATCATCACTCACATTACTGGCCGGTGGAGCTTTTGCGTATTGGGGATGGGATAAGCTTTATCATGCCCCTAAAGAAACCGCTGCTGATGCTACCGCCGGTGCCCGTGCCCCGCTGAGGAAAGTTTTAGACTTTAATGGCGAACTGGCTGAACGGGCCGTAAGCCCTCAGAATTTATCCAAAACTTATCCCAAAGCTATGGCGGCCAAAAAGCCTCGTGTAAATGGCGATATTGGCATTAAGGGGAAACAGGTGGAGGACTGGGCATTAACTGTTTATAAAAACGCGTCCGAAAGCTTTAAAATTACTCTCGACGAAATTAAAAAACTACCTAAAACCGAATTTGCTTTCGAGTTTAAGTGCGTAGAAGGCTGGAGCCAGATTAGCCATTGGGGCGGCGTAAAATTCAGCGATTTTGTTAAACACTATAACCTGACCGAGCAAGCCGCCATGGCCTATGTTGGATTGAACACGCCTGACAAAAAGTATTATGTCGGCATTGACATGCCAAGTGCCTTGCATCCGCAAACGCTGCTTTGTTACGAGGTAAGCGGGCATCCTCTGCCGCCCGAGCATGGGGCACCTTTACGGCTCATCATTCCAACCAAATACGGCATCAAGAACTTAAAGCGGATTGGCAATATGTTTTTTAGTAACGAACGCCCACCCGATTACTGGGCCGAACTGGGGTATGATTACTTTTCGGGACTGTAAGTTTTGTGGCAACAAAAAAGCCATCTGCTGAGCAAATGGCTGGAAGAATATTTTAATATACTGTCTCAAGTCTAAACATCCGCCAGGTATTTGTGTACAAAGCTTATCGCCATCGAACCTTCGCCTACGGCAGAAGCAACCCGGTTCATGGCGCCAGCCCTTACATCGCCGGCGGCAAATATACCGGGGCAACTGGTTTCGAGTAGGTAAGGGTCGCGTTTTAACTTCCAGTTTTTGGCAAAACCTTCGCGGCCATGCAAGTCGCGGCCGGTTTCTATAAAGTTCCCTTTGTTTTTAATGATGCCCATCTGTACCCAATCGGTGTATGGCTTGGCACCAATAAAAATATAAAGCGCGGTTGCCTTTTCGGTAACCGTTTCGCGGGTGTTTACATTGATGAGGGTCAGCTCTTCCAGGCAGTTATGGCCTTTAGCCTCAATCACCTCCGTAAATGGCAATATGGTGATGTTGGATGTGTTGGCGATCTGTTCAATCAGGTAAGCCGACATGGTTGCTTCCAGACCCTCACGGCGGATAACGATGTTTACCTGCTTAGCAAATTTAGACAGGTACATAGCAGCCTGCCCAGCGGAATTACCTCCGCCAATAATATACACGGGCTTATCTTTACAGGCGGCAGCCTCCGTCATGGCAGCGCCGTAATAAATGCCGGCACCGGTAAACTGGTCTATACCGGGCACCTCCAGTTTGCGATAGTCCACCCCGGTGGTGATGACGATAGACCGGCTAATAATCTCCGACCCGTCATCCAGAATAATATACTTATATCCGTCGCGTTCCTGGATATCATGTACCGTTCGGGGCGATAAAAACTCGGCACCCAAGCGCCTGGCCTGGCTAATGGCGCGGTGAGTTAAATCGGCCCCGCTTAAACCTGCCGGAAAGCCCAAATAATTTTCGATACGCGAACTCGACCCGGCCTGACCGCCCGGCGCCTTGCGCTCTATTAACAGGGTACGCAAACCTTCAGAGGCACCATATACCGAGGCGGCCAAACCTGCAGGGCCTGCGCCGATAATCACTACATCATAAATCTGGTTGGTGAGCTGCGGACTGATGCCCAGCTTTTCGGCTATCTGGCTGATAGTTGGCCGTTGCTGGCAGCTACCATCTTCATAAATAACTACAGGCAGGTTTTCATTAGTCAGCTTGTTGATAGCAAACATTTTTTTTGCCTCCTCATTGCGTTCCACGTCCAGCCATTGGTACGGGATAAGGTTGCTGCTCAAGTAGTCTTTTATCACGTGCGACTGCGGCGAAAACTGAAAGCCTATTAGCTTAATACCCTTAAACTCCGGTGTGTAATCAACATGCCAGTCGTCCAATAAATCATTAATCACCGGGTACAGCTTATCCTCGGGCGGGTCCCAGGGCTTCATCAGGTAGTAATCTAACTGCACATCATTGATGGCCTTGATGGCAGCATCGGTATCTGAGTAAGCCGTTAGCAATACCCGTTTGGCAGACGGATAAATCTGCATGGCTTTTTGCAAAAAATCTACACCCGGCATTTCAGGCATCCGCTGGTCGCTAACAAACAGTGCCACCACGTCGCCTGCATTTTTCATTTCTCCCAAGGTATCTAAAGCCTCATTGGCAGATTCGGTATTTATAATTTTATACTCTTTGCCATACTGCTGCCGTAAATCGCGGGTGATGGCACGCAGTACCTGTAAATCATCATCAACGGCAAATATTATAGGGCGACTCATAATCTCTTTTTTGATTTTTAGGTTGACTTAACGATTGTTGATGGGTATACAAACAATAAACTCAGTATGCCCCGGTTGGCTTTTTACTTTGATCGAACCATTGTGCTGTTGCTTAATGATGCGCTGCACCACCTCGAGCCCCATGCCGGTACCCTTTCCCATGGCTTTAGTGGTAAAAAACGGGTCAAATATCTGGTTTTGAATTTCGTCGGGAATACCCGGACCGTCGTCAGCAATCACTATTTCGGCATAATCGCGATCTTTTCGGGTTTTGATGGTGAGGGTTCCTCCTCCGTTAGATTCCATCGCATCAAGGGCGTTGTCAATTAAGTTAGTCCACACCTGATTTAACTCTCCCACCAGCATATTAATAGGCGGCAGTTCAGGGTCGTACTGCTCCACTACCTTCACTTTGCACTCTTTTAATTTGTGCCCCAGCATGGTAAGCGTGTTGTGCAAACCGGTTTCAACTGATGTAAACTGCTTATCCTGGCCCCTGTCCATGTGGGTAAAGGTTTTGATAGACGTGATGAGCGAAGCAATGCGCTGCGAAGCGTCATGAATATCTGCCACCATTTTAGCCGACAGCAATGTGTCGTGTATCCATTCAAAAACGGGCGTAGCAGCTTCAGATGTCATGTGGCGGCAAATGCTGCCCAAATCATTTATGCTGAAACCGTAGCTTACCAGGTTTTCGGCAATTTCATCAGGATTGGCAATTTCGTGGTCATCCAGCCATTCGGCCATGTCACTTTCCAGCTGGCTGCGTTCGCGCAGGCTTAAGCGGGTAGTATTTTCGCGGTCTAAAATGCGGGTAATTTCCGCTTTTACCATACCCACACGGTCAACATCCATGTGTACGGCTACCAGCTTGGCAAACAAATCGGGTTGCGACTGCAAATGTTTTTTTAACGAGGCTGCATTACGCACAATGGATGCAGCCGGATTGTTGAGCTCGTGCGCCAAACCGGCCGAAAGCTTACCCAAGGCCATCATCTTTTCGTTTTGCTGCATCAGCGCGGTCGATTCGCGCACCCGGTTGCTCATGATACTTACTAATGCTTGGGTAAGCTCGTAGTAAGTTTTAATCAGTTCGGGACATTGGTCAACCGGCAAAGTCATGATTACGGTTGGCCCAACTGCCACACCATCTCCAAAAGCTACCTTACCCCTGGAGTAAGGTAAAAAGCCGGTAATTTCACGCTCGTGCATCGTAACCAGCTCGGTACGCACACCATTTTGCCAGCGGTACAGCCGCAATTTTCCGGAAAAAAGAAAATAGGTGCCACTCAGCGGTTCATCACGTTTAAAAATGTAGTCACCGTCGTTATATTGCTGCGTTATGCTGTGGTCTATCAGCCATTGCAGTTGTTCATCCGGCACCCCCTGCAGCGTTTCAATAGTTTGTAACCAGCTTACCGTTACCTGCTCCATAGATAGAAAGCTTAAAGTGTCTAAATATACAAATTGCGGTTATAATAGCGCTCTTAGCTAGTGCTATGTAGCTAAATCGTAACAAAAAAGCCCGATACCAATAGTACCGGGCCTGATGTTAATTATTCCAAAGTGATAAAAAGCGAAGTTCGTTCTTGCGGCAGCAGGTTACGACTGCGGTGACCTTTGCCTGTGGTATCTTCCATCAGCAATATCTCCCCTTGTTCAAAACGTCGCTTTTCGCCAAGCGAAGTTTCAATCTCCACGCCACCATTTAACAACACAACAAACTGCTTTTGCGGCGCGTTATGCCAATCGTCGTAACCGGGCGGCACTTTTCTAAAAATCAGCTGGCTTACCTCGAGCTTCTCTGATAAAGAACCAATCGGCCCGGCATCGGTTAAGGGATATTCGAGTATTTCAAAATGGCTATGCCCGTCAGTACCGGTGTAAACACGTGTTACTTCAAAAGTTTGCATGATGACGATGCTATTTAAGCCAATAGCCTGTTCCATTCAGGATGGCGTTTTACATAAACCTGTACATATGAACAAAGCGGTACCAGTTTGAGCTGATGCTCTTCGATAAAATGAAGAGCTTTGGTTACGATAGCCTCCGCAGCACCTGTTCCCTTTAGTGTTTCGGGCACTTCGGTATGAATCAGGTATATTTTATTATCCTTGCGCTTGTAGTCTATAAAAGCCTGCTGCCCGTCAATAGTCAGCTCAAAATGGTGGATAACCTCATTATTTACTAAAAGAATGTCTTCAAATTTCATGACTGCAATTTTTAGGTTTTAAATTAACCGGCCTGATAGCAGCTCGTTAGCCAGTTCAATCTCGGGCATGGTAATGGTATGCGGCCGGCCGGGGTAAACTTTAAGCGTTACCTGCGCCCCCAGCTTTTTGAGCAACGCTACGCTTTCTTCTACCCGGTGCAGCGGCACATGCGGGTCGGGGTTGCCGGTGGTGATTAAAACCGGGGTATTTTCGAAGTTACCCTGGTAACGTTCCGGCATCAGTTCTTCTCCTATCAATCCTCCCGTAAATGCAATGGCGCCTCCAAAGGCTTGCGCATGGCGTGCAATGTATTCCAGCGTTAAACAAGCCCCCTGCGAAAAACCCATAAAATAAATGCGATTAGCCGGTATACCGTCAGCCTTAATTTTCGCTACCAGTTGGTCAATCACTTCCAGTGCCGAATTTAACGCCGGTTGGTTTTGATTTTCGGGTGCCATAAAACTGTATGGGTACCAGCTGTTATTGGTAGCTTCGGGAGCGTAAATAGCCAAACCTTCTGCGTCGAGTTCACGGGCCAGGCTAATGATGTTGGCTGCATGGCCGCCGCGGCCATGCAGCATTACCAGCGCCCCTTTGGCTTGTGCCGCCGGGGTACCGGCTGTTTTATATTGATTGCTGTGTGTATACATCATTAAACCAATTTAGGTAAAGTAGTTTCAATACTGCTGCGGTATTGCTCATATTGGGCAGGCAGTTTTAAATGCGTACCTAATTCATTCACCGGCTCGTCTACACTAAAGCCGGGGTTATCGGTGGCTATTTCAAACAACACCCCTCCTGGTTCGCGGAAGTAGAGTGAATAAAAGTAGTTACGGTCAATCTTGTCGGTAATGTGCAAACCTAAGGCTTCAATCTTGTCGCGGTATTGCATCAGTATCTCCTCGTTTTTAACCCTGAATGCTACGTGGTGTACCGAGCCACCGGCAACGTGTCCGGCATGCTCGCCGGGTACTTCTACCAGGTCAACAATGTTGGCATTGTCTACCGCATCGGTTACAAAACGATAGCGGTTTACGTGCTGCTCCAGCAAGCGGTAACCAAACACGCCGGTTAAAATATCGGCAGTAGGCTGCATTTTGTTGGTGGTAATGGTTACATTATGAAAGCCTTTAGTTGCATTTTCAGCTTTTACTTCATCGGTTTCCCAAGGCAGGCGGCTGTCTGCAGTTTTAGAGGCAATCAGTTCCAGTTTCAACCCATCGGGGTCTAAAAAGGTTAAGTAAGGCTCACCAAATTTTTCGGCTACTTTGTTATAAGTTACATTGTGCTGCTCAAAACGTTTCAGCCAAAAATCAAAACTGTTTTCGGGTACTGAATAACCAATTT
>CAJYSL010000201.1 GCA_913777515.1 uncultured Mucilaginibacter sp. | reverse complement strand
GATAGGCTCTGATGCCTTGCTGATATACGGTTCATTAAACAGCTAATCTCCTACCCTTTTATTTTTTTAAAATGAACAAGATTCTTAGGGGAATTATCGGATTCTCTTTAAAAAACCGGTACCTCATTCTCATATTGGCTTTTTTGCTGGTCGTTACAGGTTTAATCACCTTTAGCCAAATGCCCATTGAGGCGTTTCCGGATGTTACCAATACCGAGATTGACATTATCACGCAATGGCCTGGCCAAAGTGCCGAAGAGGTTGAAAAGCTGGTTACCATACCTATCGAGATTGCGCTTAACCCTGTGCAAAAACGGGTGAGCCTGCGCTCATCAACCATATTTGGTTTGAGCTACGTGAAGGTGTTGTTTGATGACGGCGTTAAAGACCCGGAAGCACGCCAACAGGTGATGAACCTTTTGCAAAACGCCGCACTGCCAAATGGCGTTCAGCCATCGGTGCAGCCGCCTATTGGCCCAACCGGCGAAATTTACCGTTATACCCTGCAAAGCTCGGTACGCGATGTGCGCGAACTAAAAACCATTCAAGACTGGGTGATTGACCGCCGCCTGAGGGCGGTGCCTGGTATTGGCGACGTGAACAGTTTTGGCGGCAAAACCAAAACTTACGAAATCACGGTTAATCCCGATAAGCTCAATAGCCTCGGCATCACGCCACTTGATGTGTATACCGCCGTGCAAAAAACCAACATCAACGTTGGCGGCGACATGATTGTGCAAAACAACCAGGCTTTTGCCGTAAGGGGTTTGGGCTTAATCAAAGACATCAACGAGATAAAAAACATTATTGTTACCAATAACAACGGTGTGCCCGTGCTGGTTAAAGATGTGGCCGATGTGCAGATATCAAACCTGCCCAGACTGGGTTGGGTGGGCCGTAGCGACGCCATCGACCGCCAGGACGGGCACAGGTTGGTAAAAGACGACCCGGACGCCGTAGAAGCCATTGTGGTTATGCGTAAAGGCGAAAACCCGACACAGGTAGTTGCTGCTCTGAAAGCCGAGATCAATAAGCTGAACAACGACGTGTTGCCGCCAGACACCAAGATTGTGCCTTATTACGACCGCACTAACTTGATTAATTATGCTACACACACCGTATTGCACAACCTGATTGAGGGTATTTTGCTGGTGACGTTCCTGGTATCTATCTTCATGTTTAACTGGCGCACTACGCTGATTGTATCATTGATTATACCGCTGGCGTTGTTGTTTGCCTTTATCTGTCTGCACATGATGGGCATGTCGGCCAACCTGCTATCGCTGGGCGCGGTAGACTTTGGTATCATCATAGACGGGGCGGTGGTAATGGTTGAGGGAATGTTTGTTTTTTTGGACCATAAGGCGGTTGAATTGGGCATGGAACGGTTTAACAAACGCGCCAAACTGGGCATGATTCGTGTTAACGGCGCCGTGTTAGGTAAAGCCATCTTTTTTGCCAAGCTCATTATCATTACCGGCTTGCTGCCCATCTTTGCTTTCCAGAAAGTAGAGGGTAAACTATTTTCTCCGTTGGCTTACACACTGGGCTTTGCCTTATTGGGTGCCTTGATTACCACACTGACCGTAGTACCGGTGCTAATTAGCATGTTGCTCAAAAAGAACGTACACGAAAAACACAACCCTATCGTACACGGACTTACCGCCTTTATGTTAGGTGGTTTTGTTAAGGCTTTTAAGCACAAAGAGATAGTTGTAACTGTGTCACTGATTGCCATGGTAATAGGCCTGTTCTCCTTTAAATTCTTAGGTTCGGAGTTTTTGCCCGAACTAAACGAAGGTTCCATTTGGCTGCGGGTGCAACTGCCTTACAGCGTATCGCTCGACCAGTCGGTAGCTACCTCAAAACAGGTACGTAAAATACTGATGACTTTCCCGCAGGTGAAATACGCCGTATCGCAAACCGGCAGGCCGGATAACGGCACCGACGTAGCAGGCTTTTACAATAACGAATTCGACGTTATTATGTACCCTGAAGAAGAATGGAAGCCCAAAATCTCCAAAGAAGAACTGATTACGCAGATGCACAAAAAACTGCAGGTGTTGCCTGGAGCCGAACTCAACTTTTCTCAGCCAATCTCTGATAACGTAGAAGAAGCTGTATCGGGTGTAAAAGGTTCGATTGTAGTAAAGGTGTACGGCGACTCGCTGAATTACATGGAAAACCGGGTTTACCAGGTTTACAAGCAGCTTAAAACTGTACGCGGCGTCGAAGACTTGGGCATCCTAAAAAGTGTTGGCTTGCCCGAACTGGACATCCAGCTCAACCAGCAAAAAATGGCTCAGTACGGCGTAGCTACAGCCGATGCCAACTCGGTCATATCCATGGCTATTGGCGGGCAGGCGGCCTCTACTTTGTATGAAGGTGTGCGTACATTCGATATCCGTATTCGTTTTCCTGAAGGTTTCCGCAAAACACCTGCCGACATTGGCAACCTGCTAGTTCCTACCCAAAACGGCAGTAAGGTGGCCTTGAATGAGATTGCGGACATCACGCAAAAAACCGGTCCGTGTTTAATTTTCAGGGACGGTAATGAACGCTACGCTACGGTTAAGTTTTCGGTGCGTGGCAGGGATATGGGTAGCACCATTGCCGAAGCTCAAAAGAAAGTAGCCAAGCACGTAGAGATTAAACGCGGCTACCGCCTGGCCTGGCAGGGCGATTTTGAGAATCAACAGCGTGCTACCAAACGTTTGGAGCAGGTTGTCCCTATCAGTTTGGCGCTTATCTTCCTGTTGCTGTATATCATGTTTGGCACCGTTAAAGATGCGGCATTGGTGTTCATGAATGTGCCTTTTGCCATCGTTGGTGGCATCCTGGCACTGCTCATTACCGGTACCAACTTTAGTATATCGGCAGGTATAGGTTTTATTGCTTTGTTTGGTATCTGTATACAGGATGGGGTGTTGCTCATCACGATATTTAAGCACAACCTGGAAGACTTACATGGCAATACCTTGCTGTTATACAGTTCTATCAAACTGGGTGTAAATTCCCGTATTCGCCCGGTAATGATGACTGCCCTGATGGCTGCCATCGGTTTGCTTCCGGCAGCTATATCCCACGGTATCGGGTCCGAAAGTTCGAGGCCACTGGCAAGGGTGGTAATTGGTGGTATTTTATGTGCAATGCTGTTTAGCTTGTGGGTATTCCCGCTCATCTTTGGCTGGGCCTACCGCAAATCTGACCCAACCACACGTTAATCATCGCCCTTACGAGATTTGTGAAGCGATTTACAAATCCATCCTATATATAGCAGAAGCGGCTGGGCATTTTTAATGCGCAGCCGCTGTTTTTTAGGAGTTCAAGCTTTTAGGTAATTATTAGAACGATAAAGTTCTGGTCAATCCGGAAAAATCATTAGCCGGCGACGCTTGGCATCCATAGTTGTTTAAGTTTTAAAAAGTCTGCATGTTTACTGTTCATCATTTCCTACACTTCGATAACAAAACGCATTTACAAATCTGCATATCAATTACTCATTGATTCACACTGGCACCAATAACGGTCTGACCAGCATGCACTTGGGCGATAGCCTGATACAGTTCATTCATGTCGCCGTTTTTAAGCAGGTAACCGCGGGCGCCTGCGGCCAGGGCGCGTTTTAAAAACGCGGTTTTGGCGTGCATGGTCAGGATAATAACTTGCAGTTCGGGATAGCCGACCATCACCTTTTCAGTGAGTTCAATGCCGTCCATGTCGTGCATATTCAGGTCGGCAAGAACAACATCGGCCTGCAAACCATTTTGCAACAAACTAAGTGCGGCCAATCCGTTTTCGGCTTTACCAACAACGTTGAAACTCTTTTGGGCTTGCAACAAACCAGCCAGCAATTCACGCACTCTATGGTTATCTTCTACCAGTAATAAGTTTATCATGATTTTAATTCGTCGATAATGGTGAACACTTGATACGGAAAACGTACGTCTACTTTAGTTCCCTGCCCCGGTTCTGACCATATTTCTACATGGCCTTTTAAAAGTTCGGCTTTACTGCGGATTGATGACAATCCAATGCCGGGCTTGCTTAGCTTATTCACCATAAGCCCTTTGCCGTTATCCTGTACAGTAATGTTTACCTCACCGTTGCGGGCTTTAACTTGCACTGATGCCTGCGTAGCCGAAGCATGCTTGATGACATTAATCATCAGTTCCTGCACCGTGCGGAAAACGGCCAGCTCCAGGTAGTGGTCTAATTTTACATTGTACAGTAATACCTGGCACCTAAAGCGCACGCCGTCCTGCAACTGCTCGCAGATATCATTAATAGCGGCTTTTAAACCAAACTCGGCCAATACGGTGGGCATCAACTCGTGCGATATCCGGCGCGACTCGTTAATGGCATCGGTAAGCAATTGCTCGGTATATTTGCGCGATGTAACAAACTGCTCAGGATTTTCGGAGGCAACATCAGTCGTCACCATGCTCATGCTCAGTTTGGCTGCGTACAATAGTTGCCCTAAGCCATTGTGTAAACTTTCTGATATGCGACGACGCTCCTCTTCTTGGGTATTTAAGGTTACTTTAAATATTTGCTGCTGCTGTTCGGCCTCAATATGGCGCAGGCGGCGTTCGGCCTCACGTGCGGCAGTAACATCCATGTCTACCCCTAAAACACGAACGGGCTGTCCGCTTTCGTTTTTTACTATGGTAGCTTTCAGGTGGATGATTTTGATGCCAACATTCACCTCAATCTTCATAGTCTCTTCGAAATCACTTTCTGCTCCACGTAATTTAGTAATGATACTTTTGGCGGTCGGATGGCATTCGGCTGTGGCGTATCGTAGGTAAATCTCAGGGGTAATTTCAGTCTCATGCTGTAGTCCAAACAGCCGGTACATACCCTCACTCCAACTCATCAGCCCCGTACGAAGATTAAAATCCCAGCTGCCGGTTTGGGCCAATTGTTCAGACTGTTGCAGTAACAGATAATTTTTAAACCGGTCGTGCTCGGCCTGAATACGTTCTGTGATATCAAGGTTGGTACTAACAAGCGCGTCTTGCCCTTTTACAAACATGGTTGAATACCAACGGTCTAATCCATCATAATTGTAGTGGTAGTCCATTTTTCCCGGCTCTCCGCTTTCGAATGTTTTCACCATAAGGTCGAATAACCCCATTCTTTTAATGCCCGGAAAAAGGTCACTATAAAGCTGACCTATAAATTCCTTCCCCCTGGTACTTTGCTGTATTTTATTATTAACGAGTTGAATACGGAAATCACTAATACGATTTTCACTGTCGTAAACCGGTGCAAAAACTGACATACCTACCAAAGTAGTATCTAAAATAGATTGTAATTGATCGCGGCTTTGCTTAAGTGCCACTTCGGCTTCACGGTTACGGGTAATGTCCTGGCCAATAAAAAGTGCTTGTATTGGTGCTCCGTCAGCGTCACGCTTAAACGCCTGCCCGCGTAACGATATCAGTATCCACTGGTCTGATTTGTTTTTGATGCGATATTCAGTTTGGACTACTTCATGATCTGCAATTTCATAAAACCTTTTATAAAAATCCTCAATCTTAGTTAAATCATCTGGATGAAAAAGGCTGCTTCGTTCTTTAAAAGACATGTCGGCTAATTCGTCCACATCAAAGCCCAGCAAGGCATAAACATCCCGGTTATTAAATATAATTTTACGCGAAGGCAACTCCACTACCGACAGCATGTCGGGCATCATGTCGGTAATGCTTTTTACAAAATAGGCATAATCCTGGATGGCCTCTTCGGCTTTTTTGCGCTCCGTAATATTGATGGTATTGGTAGCTACCCCGTCGCCGAGCTTTACTACCGACTGATGAAACCAGCCGTCAAACTGCTCATGCGCATACCGAAGGTCGTATTGCTGAGGAATGCCAGATTCAGTTACCTCTACAAACCTTGCAAAGATACCCTCTTGTAAGGTACCCGGTGTTACATCCAGCAACCGTTTACCAATAACGTCGCCATAAATTTGTGTAGAAGCGGCATTATTAAGCGTCCATTCAAAATCAATAATGCGGCCTGAACTATCACGTACAGCTTTAAAAACCTGTATCATTTCCGGGTTACTGTCCAACGTAGCCTGCAGCAATTCTTTTGTTTTGAGTACTTCGGCCGTACGTTCTTGTACCTCTGTTTCCAGCCGGGTGTTAAACTGCTGCAATTTTAAATCAGCTTCCTTACGCTCGGTAATATCGCTGCCCGCCCCCATCCATTCGGTGATGTTTCCATTGGCATCCAACAACGGCACCGCCCTCGAAAATACCCAGCCAATACTACCGTCAACTTTATATACCCTATGTTCCAGCTCAAATTGCTTTTTATCTACAACAGCTTTGGCAATAGCAGCCCAAACCAGGTCGCGGTCGGTTTGTGGTATATAGCGGTTTACCCAATTACGGATGGGTTGCGGCGTGTCTTGCAAGCTGTTTTTACCGTTGAGCGCGTACATCAGTTGCCAGTCGGCACTCATGCGATAAACCATGCTCGAGCTGGCTTGCACAAATAGCCTGAAACGCAATTCGTTCAAGCGCAATTCCTTTTCGGTTCGGGCACGTTCAACCGCTGTCCAGATGCGCTCGGTAACCTCCTTTGCTATATCCGCTTCAGCCTTTTTCCATTGCCGGCTTGAACTTTGTACAATGCAAAAAACACCTACAGCACGGCCATCTTTGATAACCGGTACATTTACAAAAGAAATCAATTGTAAGCGCAGGCATAATTGGCGCAGATTTTCATCCACCAGTTGGCTTTGGCTCACGTCATCCACTACATACGGCTCACCGGCTTCAATTACTTTGGTAAAAATGGGCATGCTTTGCAAATCGTACGTACCAGCCACACTTTCTAATCCCGGACTTGCCGCATCGCGCCTAACGATGGCCTGGCCATCCAAAATTTCGCAATAAAAGCACCGGTCAGACCCGAAATACTGCATGGCCAATTGCGTAGCGGTTTCTTGCACGGCTACAGGTTTAGACAGCGGCCGCAAGGCATCGCTCAACTGCATCATAAATTCGCGACGCTGCTCTTCTTGCTTGCGCGAGGTAATGTCGTCAAAAACTAAGGCAAGCTTACGGCTTTCGTTACTACCTATGCGCGATGCAAATACATTATACCACCGGCTGGTATCGGCGTTATATTCTTCAAAACGGACAGACTCGCCGGTTTGAAGAATTTGATGATAAGTTTCTATCCAGCGAGGCTCCAGCTTTGGCGCCACTTCGCTTGCCTGTTTGCCGGCTACATAATTGAGGCCGGTTTGCTGTATAAATGCGGGGTTGATTTCGAGGTACCTAAAATCGTGAGGATGATTTTGCGCATCAAAAAGCAATTCGATTACTACAAAGCCTTCATCAATGGCATTAAACAGGGAGTAATATTTATTACTCACCTGCCGGGCCATCTCATCTTTCAGGCGCAATATTTCATCCTCTGCTTGTTTACGCTCGGTAATATCTTCGGTGTTCATCAAAAAACCGTCCCCCATCTTTACCAGCGTTTGATGAAACCATCCATTAAACTGCTCGTAGTTATAAAACTGCTCATGGTTAAATGAAACGCCGGTTTCGGTAACTTGTACAAATTTATCAAACAGTCCTGTTTCAATTACTCCTGGGTTGTATTCTAGCATTCGCTTACCGGTCATGTCGCCGTAACGTTCGTTCCAGGCTTTGTTGGTCAAGGTCCATTCAAAATCAATGATACGGCCTTCATCGTCGCGAATAGCCTTAAACGCCTGAAATACGTAGGTAGTACTATCGAGCGTGGCCTGCAACATCTGGTTGCTGGTTTGCAACTGCTCCTCGGCACAGCTGCGGTCGGTAATATCGCGCACCACGCCCAGTAGCTTAACAGCTTTTCCGTCAGCTCCGGTAATCACTTTGCCATGCGACTCAACTTTGGCCCATTGACCGTTTTTTTTGAGTATCCGACGGGTATACTCATAGGGATGGGCTGTAGCAATAGCCTGTTTTAATATATGTCGCACCCGCTCAGCATCCTCAGGGTTAGACCGCGCGTCAATAGCGTTTAAACTCGGAGCAAAAGCACCTGGCTCTTCACCAAAAAGGCGAAACATGCCATCAGAAAAATGAATACTACCACTAACTATATCAAACTCGTAGGCACCAATACAACCTACCTCTTCGAGTGCTTGAAATAAATTTTCGGGTCTTAACAACGACGGCTGCTGCGGAACGGATGTGGAATCAGGCTGGTTTTTCATGGATGCTCTTAATAAATTCGGTACAACACAGGCGCATATCAACAAGTAAGAGCTAAGACAGGGGAATATTACAACTTTAGGCTCTAATAATAGAAGTAAATTTTAGGAAAATAGTTTTGAGTGGCGTTAGTAAGTACATGCCAATTAACGGATGAGTAAGTTTTGAATGAGTGAATAAAGTTCGGCCTATTGCAGGGAGTATTAGTAAAATGAGAACTCGAGACGCTCTTACAAATCTAAGGTTGTGCAGTATTACAGTTTTGGTAAACGGCTGCGTTTTTTGTCGAGTACGAAGGTTTCGCCGTTAAATCTGAAAATGCAAACCAGTGATTTGCCGTGCTTGATGCCTTCGTCTGTATCTTCGATTTCAGTTGGATGCCTTTCGGTATCAAGGATGCTATCTGTTTCACCGCCATTGCACTTACAAGCGTCAAAATCATCAACACTAGGCTGATGTACAACCTTAATTACTTTATATTGCTGGTCAAAAGTAATTACATCGCCTTCATCGTTATAGGTTCGGTAACTTATGCTGTAATAAAAATCGACGACAGGTTCGCCCAGTTTAAAATGCACCAATTGAATGTATTCATCAGCGCAGGTGGTACAGGTTGCCGTATACCCTTGCATTATATATTTTACTCCGGTTTTTGTGTTTATTTTTTTAATAAAACCAAAGCCACCATAGCCAAAGGTCGGATTCATAACTGTATCTTTCTCTGCAGTAAGTTGCTCAGGGTAACTGTTGCGTATTTTCCCTTCTTCGTCCCGATAATGCATCCACGACAGTGCAGTCTTATAGCTCCCGCCGGTGTTTTCGGATAAATGGATCAAATATAGCTTACCGTCATCAGAGGCTGTCACGTGGCCGTCGATAATGTCCGAAAGGTTGTAATCCTGAATATGAGGATGGGTAAGAATTTTTTGAAGAATACGATAAATTATTTTTTGATAAACAGCCGAAACGTAATAATTACTTACATCTCCATTCTCGCTATCATCGGCTGTCCTTAGACTATCCACCTCCAGCTTGGTCAGCTTAAATTTACTCAATTGCTGTAAACTATAGGTTTGTTTAAAAAGGATAGAATCATACAACGCCAGCCGGATATTTAGTTCGTCAACCCAGGCTTTTAAATCTGCCTCGCGGATAGTAACTTCTTTTACAGAATCAAGCTTTATTGGGATGGAATGAGCTTTTATCCTAACAACAGGTGCTGCTTTCTCAGGCTTTTTAGACTGTTGCGAGCAGGCCGTACTTAAAGCCAAAAGCATCATCCATAAATAATTGTACAAATTTCTCATTTATCAAGATTCAAGTAACCGTTTAAAATTAAACTAAGCTATTCATTTGGCTTAGTTTAATTTTATACCAAGCGTTTTAGAGCATTTACTTAATTAGTGTTTACATCATAAAATATTAGGTCAACAATTAAACTATAATCCTATATATATTCACAGTTATGAATTATATATTACAAATCAAAAACAAAACACCCCTTTTGGGAATAGTAAATTTAGTTTACAAGAAAATATTTTACTTTAGTTGACGTCAAACGGTTGCCCATGCTTAGCCCATCCTCTGTATTGAGCGATAAGACCTTGCTTAATATCTTATACCAGTCGCCCACAGCAACTGCCATTTATACCGGCGAAGCGCTGCGGATTGCCTTCGCCAATGCGGCTATGCGCAAGCTATGGAATCTGACAGACGAAGACATTATTGGCAAAACGTATGCAGAAATCAGGGCAGGTCACAGTCCGAATCTGACAGACCAATTGAGCAGTGTTTGGCAAACCGGCATTACTTACAGGCAGGCAGCCGCCGCATATACACTTAAAGCCAATGATTATGTATATACTCAATATTACAATATTGAGCTTAAGACTACGAGGGCTACTGACGGACAGGTAGAAGCGATAATTCACACAGCCGTTCAGCTGAATCAAACCGGTGTAGCCGAACGAATAGATGCGTCGCCTGTGCCTGAAGATGACACAACGCTTTCGTTAACGGTAAAAGAAGCTGCAAATGGATATTTTGATGCCCCAGCCATTGAAGTGCTGCTTGACGATGCTTCGATTGGCGTGGTTGTACTTACTGGCGAAGAAAACCAAATATTGTATGCTAACCGGGCCTATAGCCAAATGATTAGCCGTAACATTAATTTACTTTGCGGTAGTAAGTTATTTGATATTTTGCCGGAAGCCCGAGCCTACTTTGAGCCCATTATTAACGAAGTGCGCCGTGCCGGCAGAGCTGTTTACCTGTACGATACTCCTTTTACAGTTTATAATAATGGCAATCCATCACGAGGCTATGTCAACGTTATCTATCAGCCATTTACACATCCTGTTATCGGAGACAAAGGCGTACTGGCTATTTGCCATGATGTAACCTTACAAACCATTAACAAGCAGCAGCTGGAAACGTTGAACGCCGAATTGCAAAGCAGCAACCAAGATTTGCAATTAAACCAAACTGGCCTGCGCCTGGCTGCAGATACAGCCAAATTAGGCATTTGGACGTTTAATCCTGAAACCAACGAATTTGGACTTGACGAGCGTTGCCGCAACATTTTCGGTCTGGATGCCACCGATAAAATTACTAAAGCCGATATAGGCAGCGTAATTGAAGAAAAATATGTGGAATTGGTAGTACAATTGGTGCAGAATGCCTATGCCGGAAAGCCGGGTATGGTGGAGTACTATGCAATCAACCGAAAAACTGGTAAGCGTAGCTGGGTTAGAGGTTCTGCTCAGTTTATTCCCCCAACGCAGGAAAGCGGCGGACAGCTCATTGGCACCATGATTGACCTCAGTGCCGAAAAAGATGAAGAAACACGCAAAACCGACTTCATAGGTTTTGTGAGCCACGAGTTACGGTCGCCGCTTACCTCGTTGAGCGGATTTATGCAGTTGCTACAGATAAGGGCAGCGAAAACAGGCGACGAGAAGATGACCGACATTGCGCTTAAATCGCGCAGGCAGGTTGATCGCATGGCGGCGATGATAAGCGGTTTTTTAGATGTGGTAAAAATGGGCGAAAGTGCTATACAGCTTGATTTGTCGGTGTTTGATTTAAACGACCTTTTAACCGCAGTTGAAGAAGAATGTATCACCATTGTTCAGACGCATCAACTTGTTTTTAAACCGGTAGATGGTGCTTGGGTAGAAGCCGACTATGATAAGATTGAGCAGGTGCTCACTAATCTGATTAATAACGCAGTTAAATATTCGCCGCAAGGCACTACCATTACGGTGGCCTCCAAATGCCTGGCCGATGAAGTGCAGGTAAGTGTTGCCGACGAAGGCCTGGGCGTATCGCCGGCCGATATTCCTTATCTGTTCGACCGGTTTTATCGTGCACAAAGCGAGCATACTAAAACCATTAAAGGATTTGGCATAGGCTTATATATTTGCAGAGAAATTATAGAAGGTCACCACGGCCGCATTTGGGTGGAAAGCGAGATAGACAAAGGCTCAGTGTTCTATTTTACCCTTCCGTTGACCAGCAAGAATTTATAACTATTAAAAACAAACTATTACTTACTTAACCGCTCCTAACGGTTTGATTTAAACTTATGCCTAAACAAATTTTTATTATCGAGGATGATGAACAACTCAGCGATGCTATGTGCGAGGTACTTACTGATGC
>CAJYSL010000200.1 GCA_913777515.1 uncultured Mucilaginibacter sp. | reverse complement strand
ATCTTCGTCGCAATTGGAACCGGGGAATATAACTACACCAAATTTCATGCTACAAAGCTAATATAACCGCTTGAACATGAACGAATGTAAAAGTTAAAAAGTGTTAAACTGGAAGTAAATGATGCTGACTAACAGCAAAAAAAACAGGCTCTCGTACATCCAGCGCATCCCTGCATATAAAAAATAATAGGCCGAAAATATAGCTACCGGTACCACCGTAATCAAAAAATGGCTTAAACCAAACTCAGGGCGTACGTAATAAGAAGCTGCCCCCACCAGTACAATAAAAAACAACAACTGGAAAGTTTTGCGGATAAGCACATAGCTTTTAAAAAAGTTTTCCTGCAGCTTAAACGTGCCTAATACCAGAATGACCAACACCGGTATAAGTGCTAAAAAGTCGTATTTATCCAGCACGCCGGGCATATTAAATTTTGAACCTAACGAGAACCAAATGTGAGTGAAGCCGGGCAAGCGGTCGGTTAAGTAATAGGCTACACCAACAAAAAAGAAAACTGTAATGTATCCAATCAGACTGGCAGCCCAATCGCGCCAATCAAACGGGCGAAAGATAACCAGGGCAACCCCAACAATCACCATCAGGTAAGTACACGGAAAATATATCAGCGAACCTGCAGCGGCTAGCATACCTAAATCAAAGGCCAGCGATTTAGATTCGTCGGTTTTATACAGTTCCAGAAACTTAAACAGCATCCAGATAATAAAGAAATTACAAAGCAGGGGCGCACTTAATACCAAAAAAGGCGTAAACAAGCCCGACATCACCACATATAGCAAACCCGGCAAAAAGCTGGGCCGCCCCAGTAGGTTGTGAACGTTGATGAGGTAGTTAAGTGCAATGGCCTGCGCAAGCACCACTACTCCGGCTAAAAATACGCTTAACGCTCCGGACAGGGTATTGATAAAATGTATAGGCAACAAAGACAACGCAAAAGGCTCGGCTAACTGTAACGGTACTGATGCCGGTGCAAACAGCATATAACCGCCGCGCATGATGAGCAGCAGCACAACCAGCCATAAAATATTGAGTGGATTATATCTTCGAAAGATGTCTATCATGCCGGCCTTAATTCTGCCGGCAATATTACCAAAAATTGTGTTAAGCTAACACAGCTTGCGGACGCGCATATTGCTTTACCATACGGTCAACAATCTGCGCGGTCTCGTCGGGAAAGTTTACCTGCACCCGGTTATTACTTTCGACCCAATGGCTGATTAATGGCACATTGACCGCATTAATACCGGTAATCACCGGCACCCCCAGGCGAGATGCCGCCAAGGCATTACAACGCTGCTCGTACTGCCCGGTCATGGGCACCATCATTACCTTTTTTTGCAGAAACAATGCTTCGGCAGGGCCTTCAAAACCACCGCCGGTTAACAAGCCCTCGCAGCTGGCCAGGCTCTCGTTAAACTTAGCGTTATCAACCGGGCATACATGTACATTTCCCTCTTTAAACGGCGTTTTTTGCCGCTTGGAAAAGATGTGCCACTCCACGCTGTTGATTTTGCTGAGGTGTTTCACCAGCGTTCTGTCGTCATAAGCCGGCAGGTAAACCGAGTAATGACCTTTGTTACTGGTTTCCATACGGCGTATCTCACTGCGTATCACCGGGGTATGAATAAAATCGTCATACCTGTCAAAATGAAAACCTATGTGGTGGGTAGTTGGCGAGTAATATTTAAATAGCCATTCCGCATAGTTCCACCGTGCCGGCCGGGGCGTTTTGGGCGAAATAAACGAGCACTGGTGACTTAAAGAAACCGAAGGAATATTTTGCAGTTTACAGGCCCAGGCGCTTACCGGTTCAAAATCGTTTACAACTAAATCATATTGCTTTAAAGGCAGGCTGCGCACATCGTGCCAGAGCTGCCACATATTCATCCGTTTAAACGTGGCCCATTTATCTACCCCTCCCCTGCGACCAAAAACAAAGCTAAACCCATGATATTTGTACTTGACAGGTTGCGATAAACCCACCTCAGCTTCGGTGCCGCTAATCAGCAAATCAACGTCGCCGTATTGCTGCAGCAACGGCACAATCTCGCGTGCACGGCTAATGTGCCCGTTACCGGTTCCTTGTATGCCAAAAAGTATTTTCATGGTAGGGTTAGCTTGCAAATATAAACGGCTTTTAGGTTAATGCGTTTTTAAACTTTCTATAAATAATTATTAACTCCATGTTGTTTGAGTTGATTAAAAGGCGGTTACAGAGCGAACCCATAGCCTGATGCTCGCATCAACCCAACATTTATAGCGCTTACACTCACTTTATTTTATTTTATTTGCATCTTAAATGAGCAACGAACTCACCGACCGTAAATTTTGGGCAAACTATTGGGAATCAAAAACAGGCTTAGCCTTTAAAGTTCCGGCCAATTATACTTTCCACAAATTATTTGACCAGCTACTGGCTAATCAATCCATTGGGTCGGCTATTGAGTTAGGTGGCTTTCCGGGCTATTACGCTATCTTTTTAAAAAACTATTTCGGGCTCGATACTACGCTTTTCGATTTTTATGTTCACCAACCGGTATTAAAACAGGTTTTAGCCGCCAATAACTTAAAAGAACAGGACATTAAAGTTATAGAAGGCGACTTGTTTAATTATCAACCACAACAGCAACATGACCTGGTGCTATCTTGCGGGCTGATTGAGCATTTTAATGATACCAAAGACATTATCAGCCGGCACCTGCAATTTTTAAAACCCGGCGGCACATTGTTCATTACACTCCCTAATTTTACCGGGGTAAACGGCTGGGTGCAGCGCCGTTATGATATGGATAACCACAACAAGCACAACATCAGCATCATGAACCCAGGCAAACTGGCCGATTACTGCCGCGAGTTAGGCTTGCAAAATGTAGAGGCTTATTACTATGGTCATTTCTCTATCTGGCTCGAAAACATGAAACAGCAAAGCGGTATCACTAAATCTTTTCTAAAAGCACTCTGGCTGGCTGGTAAAGTTTTTACTAAAGCAATCCCTATCGAAAGCAAAGCTTTGTCACCTTACATTGTAGTTAAGGCTGTAAAGTAGCTTATCGTTCTTCAAGTTAATGGTTTTCCATTTTAAACTTTTCCAGTAGTACTTTTATGTCCAGACTGGCATTCAAGTCCTCGGCTTTTTCGTCGTCTTCGACGTTGTGGTTAAAATCAGCAGGGTTGTATTT
Source organism: uncultured Mucilaginibacter sp. (assembly GCA_913777515.1). Classification (GTDB taxonomy): domain Bacteria; phylum Bacteroidota; class Bacteroidia; order Sphingobacteriales; family Sphingobacteriaceae; genus Mucilaginibacter. The sequence continues at coordinate 6,064 of CAJYSL010000200.1, read as the reverse complement.
GTAAATGCGCCATTCGCCCTGGCTGTATTCTAACGAGGTTAAGCTTTCTACCCAGTCGCCAGAGTTTAAATAAAGCACGGAGCCGGGCTGGTCAGTGGCCTTAATCTGCCTGATTTCGGCATGGTGGATGTGGCCGCATATCACGTAATCGTAGCGCTTATCAACCGCTAAATCGGCAGCGGTTTGCTCAAAATGATTGATAAACTTTACCGCTTCTTTTACCCTGCCCTTTATTTTTTGCGAAAAGCTCATTTTTTGGCGACCCAAGGCCGTCAAACACCAGTTTACCATGCTGTTGATAATAATCAGCGAATCATAACCAACGGCACCCAATTTAGCCAGCCACTTAGAGTGCTGCATGGTTACGTCGAAAACGTCACCATGAAAAATCCAGGCTTTTTTGCCGTCCACATTCAACAGCAACTTGTTAAGCAGTTGAAACCGCCCAAGGTTAAAGTCTGTAAACTTGCGCAACATCTCGTCATGGTTGCCGGTTAAATAATAAACCGGAATACCTTCGGTAACAAATTTAAGCAGGCGGCGCACCACTTTCATGTGCGCTTCGGGCCAGTACGATTTACTGAACTGCCAGATATCAATAATATCTCCGTTTAAAATGACCTGCTTGGGGCGTATACTTTTGAGGTAAGTAAGCAGTTCTTTGGCATGGCAGCCATAAGTGCCCAGATGAACATCGGAGATGACAACAATATCAATATCGCGTTTAGCCATTACGGTTTTTTAACGTACAGCGTTATTACGGCAACTCGCGTTGCTACAGCTTTGTGGGCCGGTCAGGCCTGGTTACTCATCGTCGTCGTCTTCTTTTACACTTAGCTCGTAAGGGCTAAAGTAAAAAACAGCCAGCAACAGCAGCAAACCTATAACAACCAAGTAAGTGAACTCGATATACATAATAACAAGATAAAAGTCAGGTTAAAAAATTATTTTAACGTTAAGACTCTATTAAATCTTGAATAGCTACTAATGTGGAAAACTTTTTTTTATCTGGTCCAGCTGTTTCAGATGATGCTGCAGATGAATACGTAAAAATTTTATCCATTGCGCGGCCGTAAGCATACCCAGGCCAGGGTGACTGATTTTACAAGAGCCTCCGTCGTGCAGCGCTAACGATGAGACCTCGTCCATGCGCTTACGTACTTTCACAATGAGGTTGCGGGCATCTTCTTTAGATATTTTTTTGGTGAGATTGGCCACCGCAGCCGGAGCCTGGCGTTTGCCCGGCGGAAAACGGTCTAAAAAGAAGACTATCCGGCCACGCCAGTTTAAACCCTTGCCCGTAGTTACGCCGGTTTTGCGGCAACATTTTTCGGCAGCGATGGATGAACCTAAACTGGCCTGCATAATATGCGAGTAAACCTCAGCGTAGCTCCAGCCACCTATCGGAGGCATTTCGGTAAATTGCTTGTCAGGAATATCGTTTAATTGCTGCCGGTAATTATCCAGCGCATCGTTAATAGCCTTATGCTCGGTAGCTACGCTCATATCAATCGGGTTAGCTCGTCTAAACTATGAATTTGCACCGGCACATCATCCGGTTTGGGTACTTTAAGCGGGTTAAAATAAATGGCATCCATACCAAAATTTAATGCCCCGTAAACATCAGCCTCCAAACTGTCACCTATCATGATGCTTTCCTCTTTTTGAGCACCGGCCAGTTGCAGCGCATATTTAAATATGGCTTTGTCGGGCTTGTTTACGCCTACCAGTTCGGAGATGATAATATTCGTAAAATACTTTTCTAAACCTGTACCGCTCACCTTGTGCCGAGTAGCCTCTTTAAAACCGTTGGTAATTAAATGCAGGCTATACTTTTGCTGCAGGTAAGCCAAAGTTTCATGCGCATGCGGAAACAGGTTGGTTTTGGTAGGACATAACTCCACATAAGCATCCTCAAACTCAACCGGAACCACGTCCGGGTGCAGGCCCAAATCGGTAAACGTTTTGCGGAATCGGGTTTGACGCAAGGTTTGTTTATCTATTTTCCCTAAGTGATAATCGGCCCACAAGGCATGATTATTACGGGTATAAGTGGCAATAAATTCAGTGGCTGATGATAGTCCCAACGCTTTTAACTCGTGTAACACAAACAGTTCCTGCAAGGTTTCCTCTGCATTCCGGTCAAAATCCCAGATGGTATGGTCCAGGTCAAAAAGAGGTGGGTATATCGTTTCATGATGGTCTAACAAGATACAAATATGCAGAGGCACCGGTTAATAATAAAACTTTCAGGCGGCTATATCTTTTCGCCATAAGCCAAATCGCCGACATCACCCAGCCCTGGCACGATGTAAGACTTCGTCGTCATTTCTTCGTCGATAGCCCCTATCCATAAATGTGCCATGGGCAAATGCGCACGTACGTGCTCTACGCCTTCGGCACTGGCAATTACCGCTGCAATATGCAGGGCGGTGAGGTTGTACTGTCCCATCAGTTCTTTGCAAACCTGCACTACGCTTTGCCCGGTAGCCAGCATGGTATCACATAAAATAAAAGTCTTGCCATCCAGGTCGGCGGTTGATATATGTTCAATCTGAATAGTAAACTCACCCGTTTTTCTGGTTTTACGATGTGCTGTTATAAAAGCGGATGCAGCTTGGTCAAATACGTTTAAAAACCCCTGGTGCAGGGGTAAACCTGCACGCAAAATAGTGCCCAGCACCGGTTGCTCGGCCGGTATATTTACCTGGGCCGTACCTAACGGTGTTTGTACCTCAACTGCCTTATATTTTAACTCTTTGCTTATTTCGTAAGCCAGTATTTCGCCGATACGTTCCTGATTTCGCCTAAAGCGCATCCGGTCCTGCTGCTGGTCGGCATCCCTGAGCTCGGTTAAAAACTGGTTACAGACAGTATTGATGTTGTTTAAAACAAAAAGCATAAGGCAAACTAATTATGAGGTTTGAGTACCGGATGAATAAACCATTTATACTTCATAAATGTTAGTTAACAGGGAAATATTTTTTACTTAAGGTCAACATATTAAACCATTTTGATGACCGTTAATAAAATAGCTTTGCTAAAAATATTCGTATCTTTATACTAATGGATTTTAAAATTAATTCGCAATATATTCCATCAGGCGACCAGCCCGAAGCCATCAGGCAATTGGTTGAAGGCGTTAAAGGTGGCGAACAATACCAGACTTTACTTGGCGTTACCGGCTCAGGTAAAACCTTTACCGTTGCCAATATTATTGAGCAAACTCAACGCCCTACGCTTATTTTGAGCCATAACAAAACGCTGGCTGCGCAGCTATACGGCGAGTTTAAGCAGTTTTTTCCGGACAATGCGGTTAACTATTTTGTTTCGTATTACGACTATTACCAGCCGGAGGCGTTCATCCCAACTACCAATACTTATATAGAAAAGGATTTACAGATTAACGACGAGATTGAAAAGCTGCGTCTGCGTACCACCTCGGCTTTGATGTCGGGACGGAGAGATGTAATTGTGGTTTCGTCTATTTCCTGCATTTACGGTATGGGTAACCCGGAGGATTTTACCAACTCTATATTCAGGTTTGCCGTAGGCACCCGTATTAGCCGTAACGCTTTTTTACACCGTTTAGTCGAAATTTTATATGCCCGTACTACTGTGGAGTTTAAACGCGGTACATTCAGGGTAAAAGGTGACACGGTTGACATTTATCCTGCTTACCTGGATTATGCGTACCGCGTTTCTTTTTATGGTGATGACATTGAAGAGCTGAGCAGTTTTGACCCGCAAACCGGCAAAACACTGGAGAAAATGCCGAATATGGTATTATTCCCGGCTACATTATATGTTGCCCCACGCGACCGCTTTACCAGCAGCATCTGGGCTATACAGGAAGAACTGGAAATGCGCAAGCAGCAGTTTATTGACGAGAAACGCTTTCTGGAAGCCAAGCGATTGGAAGAAAGGGTAAACTACGACCTGGAAATGATTCGCGAACTGGGTTACTGTTCGGGTATCGAGAACTACTCGCGCTTTTTTGACGGCCGCAAGCCGGGTATGCGCCCCTTCTGTTTGCTGGATTACTTCCCCGATGATTATTTGATGGTGATTGACGAGAGCCACGTTACCGTACCACAGGTACGTGCCATGTACGGTGGTGACCGCTCGCGTAAGATAGCGCTGGTAGACTACGGTTTCAGGTTGCCGGCTGCGATGGATAACCGTCCGCTAAACTTTGAAGAATTTGAACGCCTGGCACCACAAACTATTTATGTGAGCGCTACCCCCGGCGATTTTGAATTAGAAAAATCGGGCGGTGTAGTGGTGGAGCAAGTGATACGCCCAACCGGTCTGCTTGACCCTCTGATTGAAATACGTCCTATTATTAACCAGGTGGATGATTTGCTGGACGAGGTTGATAAAACGATTAAAATGGGCGACCGCGTACTGGTAACCACTTTAACCAAACGTATGTCTGAAGAACTGGCCAAGTATATGGACCGCCTGGGCATCAAGTGCCGTTATATCCATTCCGAAGTAAAAACCCTAGAACGGGTGGAGATTTTGCGTGGTTTACGCTTGGGCGAATTTGATGTACTGATTGGTATCAACTTACTACGGGAGGGCCTGGACTTACCCGAGGTATCTTTAGTAGCTATTTTAGATGCCGATAAAGAAGGCTTTTTACGTTCGGAGCGCTCACTCATCCAAACCATTGGCCGGGCGGCACGTAACGACCGCGGCCGGGTAATTATGTATGCCGACACCATTACCGAGAGTATGCGTGTTACCATTGACGAAACCACCCGCCGCCGCGAGAAACAAGTAGCGTACAACGCTGACCATGGTATTATACCTAAAACGGTCGGAAAATCTAAAGAAGCCATTATCGAACAAACTTCAGTAGTTGACTTTAAAGGTGGCATTCAACGTGCTTATTTAGAAAGCGAAGAAATTAGCGTTGCCGCCGACCCGATTGTACAATACATGAGTAAAGGCGATTTAAAGAAAGCGATTGACAATACGAAGAAGGATATGTTGGCAGCGGCTAAGGACATGGACTTTTTAACAGCCGCCAAATTGCGCGACGAAATGTTTGCCCTGGAGAAAATGCTGGCCGAAAAATAAATCGTATAAAGACCCGTATCTTTGAATTATGCAACTGTCGGACCTTGATTTAAACAAGACATACACTTACGCTGATTATTTGCAGTGGACGTTTGAAGAGCGCCTGGAACTGATTAAAGGTAAAATCTTTAAGATGACACCGGCGCCCAACCTTTACCATCAGGATATAGTGATGGCTGTTTCGTCGGCACTATATAATTATTTAAAAGGCAAGCCTTGCAAAGTATACACTGCCCCATTTGACGTAAGATTACCGAGAACGGCAGCTAAAAATGATAAAGTTGTTTATACGGTTGTTCAACCAGACGTATGTGTAATTTGCGACACCACCAAGCTTGACATTAAAGGCTGCGTTGGAGCTCCCGATATTGTGGTAGAAGTTTTATCGCCGGGTAACAACAAAAAAGAGTTGCGTAACAAGTATGAAGTTTATGAAGAGTCGGGTGTAAAGGAGTATTGGATTGTATCTCCACAGGATAAAAGCTTTTTGCAGTATACACTTACCGATGAAGGCCGCTACCAGGCTTCGAGGCTAATGACTTTAGGTGATGAGGTAATTACTCGTATTTTGCCGGGCTTTGTACTGGACTTGGACATCATTTTCGAAAACATTCATCCCGAATTATGACGGGTTACTAACAGAGCTTCTGTCATAAACAAACCTTTTTACCGTTAGAAACTTATATTTGTAGCAAATTTTCATCGAATGTTTTTAATACGTTTTCTGATTATCGCCATTTGTGTTCTGTATATTGTTCGTTCCCTGGCACGTATATTTTTACCTATGTTATTTCAAGGAATGGTAAACAAAGCACAACAGCAGCAGTTTAACCGTCAGCAGCAATATCGCCAGCAGGAGCCTAAACGGCCTGAAGGCAGATTGAAGGTAGATTATGTACCCCCGGCACCTAAAAACGCCATTCCGGATAACGAAGGTGACTTTATTGATTACGAAGAAGTAAAATAAACCATTATG
>CAJYSL010000199.1 GCA_913777515.1 uncultured Mucilaginibacter sp. | reverse complement strand
TTACAATCAAATTCACCTAAAAAATGGGACATGTATAGAGCTATCCTAAAATTCGAATGTAAAAGTAACACAGAATTTCCACTTTCCTCCACTTTTTCCCACTAAAAAGTTATTAACACCCACCGTGTAAAACTTTCTTCCCACTTAAGCAAAACACGCTACTGCTTAGCGACTTAGCTCTTTTACTTTTAGTAAAATTTAATGAATAATAGTGAATTGACTTGCCAAAAATGAGATTTTACAAGCTTAATTTATTTAGAGTGAGATAATTAGATACAGCGAGACAACTAACAAGCCCGACAACAGTTAGTTTACACACAATTAACCTTTAACGGGTATGAATAATTATACCGCACCTGTTTATATTAGCGCATGGATTATTCACAAAACCTGCCCAAACTTTCGGCCGAAGAAATAAGGGTGCTGGGCTCCTTAATGGAAAAGAGCCGCACCACGCCCGACTACTACCCGATGACCATCAATAGCTTAACGGCGGCCTGCAACCAAAAATCTTCGCGCAAGCCGGTGGTGCAATATGATGACGATACGGTGGTTAAGGCATTGGATAGCCTGAAAAAGAAAGGACTGGTATCAACCGCAACCGGAGGCTCGAGCCGGGCAGTAAAGTATAAACATAATTTTGCCATTGTATTCCCGGTCATTCCGTCGGAAGTGGCGTTGATTTGCCTGCTGATGTTACGCGGCCCGCAAACACCGGGAGAATTAAACACCAATTCGGGCAGGTTATATGAATTTGAAACTTTGGACGACGTGCAGCAAACGCTGGAAAAGCTAAGCAGCGGCGACGTTCCTTTTTTAACTTTGCTGCCGCGCCGAAGCGGACAAAAAGAAGCCCGTTATATGCACTTACTGGGCGAAACGCTGGACATCCCCGAAGATGACGAAACCGAAATCGGTTATGCCTCATCAAATCCGGGCAGCAACGTTGCCGCGTTAGAACAAAGGGTAACCAAGCTGGAAGAAGAATTAAGCGCTATGCGGCAGGAGTTTGATAAGCTGATGAAAGAGTTACTGGGCTAACTATCAGGCTTAAGGCGAAATATTAACCGGATTATCGTTCTTTTTTAAGCCGATGTTATTAAACTTTAGCTAATTGTAAAATAACACAACCTAATTAGTGCTGCTCACGTAAAAAACGATACCAAACCAAAAGCATGAACCCATGCTGATGGATGGCTTTTTATTTGCCCGGCAGGGTCGCCAGCCACTGCCGGGCTATTTATCAAAAAAGATACTGTAGTATATATCTTGTATTGGCAAGTGCCCGTTTGTTAGTTGAGTCATCAATAAACAAACGGGCTTTTTTATTACATCACCCGTACCTTTAAAAAGCTGGGATGCAATTTGGAGGTATACACCCGGTGTGTGGCTTTTTTAAAGTCGGTATCTTTAGCTTTCATGATATCCTGAAACTGCTGCGTGTTACGGTCGATGAGCGGAAACCAGGTGCTTTGAATTTGCACCATCAGGCGGTGGCCTTTCTTGAAAGTATGCAATACATCCTGCAGTTCAAAATTTACCGGGCTTACCTGTCCGGGTATAAAGGCAGTAGGTTTATCAAAGCCGGTACGGTACTTTCCGCGCATGCTTTCGCTGCGTACCATTTGCTGGTAACCGGCCATCTGTGCCCCTGCGGTAGTAAATTTGTTATTGGTAGCCGTATCCGGATAAACATCAATTACTTTAACTATCCAGTCGGCATCAGTACCGGTAGTTGACACTTTCAGATTAGCCCAGATGTTTCCGGCCAAGGTAACATCATCGGTCAACACCTCGGTTTGATACGTAATTACATCGGGCATCGCCGATGCAAAACGCTGGTCGGCCGTCATGTAATCGCGCTCCATGTCGTTAGTCTTTTTAGCATAGTAAGGCACCGGCTTATTAGGGTCGGATACAAACTCGGTGTAAGTATCTTTTGCTGTGGATGGAGCCGTGAAAGATAATTTACCGCCGGGCAAAAAGTACAGGTTTTTCTCTTTAGCCGGGGCTGGTGGCCAAATGTTATAGTTTTTCCACTGATTGGTACCGGTTTCGAAAGTTGACACCTTAGGTAAATCAAGCGGTGTACCTTTTAAGTAATGGCTAAAAAAGGCGAACTCAATTTTGTCGCGGTAAAAAGGAGCCGTTGCACCGCCAAAGTCCACATCGCCCAGGTGGTCGCCTAAACCACCGGCCCAACCACCGTGTACCCACGGGCCCATAGCAAAGTAAACCGGCGTGTTCGGGTTTTTATCGGCCAGCGTTTTGTAAGTATTAATGGCGCCATACAAATCCTCAGCATCGTACCAACCGCCGGTAACCAGGGTAGCCGTTTTAATGTCGTGCAGATGCGGCAACACGTTACGGTCTTTCCAATGCTGGTCATAATCGGGGTGGTCCATCATTTCGTTCCACAACCTGATGGTATCTTTAAAATACTTTGCGTTGGTGTTTCGCATCGAACCCATTTTTAAAAAGAAATCATAGCCGTCCTCGGTACCGATGTCGAACCGGGCGCCGCGGCGCTGCGTAGGTTTGTCGTCCTGACGGTTGGTAAAACCAGGGTAAAAGCCAAAGTTGGCCGCCAGGAAGAATGTACCGTTATGCCAGCCGTCGTCACGCCATAAATCAGCAATAGGCGCCTGGGGCGAGGCAGCCACCAATGCCGGGTGACGACTCAACAAAGCCGTAGTTGTATAAAAGCCGGGATAAGAAATTCCCCATACCCCCACTTTGCCATTGTTATTAGCTACGTTTTTTAACAGCCAGTCAATAGTATCATAGGTATCGGTGCCTTCGTCTACATCCTTATTAGTCTTATGCTCTTCCAGTTCAGGTGTCATTTCCTCGTACATGCCCTCGCTCATCCAACGGCCGCGCACATCCTGGTAAACAAAAATGTAACCGTCTTGCATAAACTGGGTAGATGGGCCTAACCTGGGCTTGTACTTGTCGGTGCCGTAAGGCGCCACGCTGTAACAGGTACGGTCCATCATGAAAGGGTATTTCTTAGACTGGTCCTTGGGCACATACACCGAGGTAAAAAGCTTTTTACCGTCGCGCATGGGTATCTGGTACTCGTATTTGGTATAATGGTCTTTTACATAAGCCGCATCGGCAGCGCCGGCTCCGGGTTGCCCGGTAGCTGCAAAAGCAACCAAAACACCAATAATGGATAAGAAGATTTTCATACTGGGAGAATTAAAAATCTAAACATACAAAAAAGGCCGCTTTTGTTGAAAAGCAGCCTTTGTAAGTTCTATATGTAGTTTACTTGTTACTCGTTAATCGCTTTGACGCCTGGCAACTCTTTACCTTCCATATACTCCAACAGTGCACCACCGCCGGTTGATACATAGCTCACCTCGTCGTTTAAACCGAATTTAGAAACAGCTGCGGCCGAGTCGCCGCCACCAATCAGCGAAAACGCGCCATTCTGGGTGGCTTTTACTACCGCTTCGGCAACAGCTTTAGTACCTTGTTCAAATTTTTCCATTTCAAAAACCCCCATTGGGCCGTTCCATAAAATGGTTTTTGAACTTTCAATTACTTCGGTAAATGCTTTGATTGATTCAGTACCAATATCCAAGCCCATCCAGCCTTCTTTAATATCCTTGTTAGGGGCAGTATCGGTATTGGCTTCGTTGGCAAAAGCATCAGCAATGATTGAGTCTGTTGGCAACAACAGGTTTACACCTTTATCTTTTGCTTTTTGGATGAGTTGCAAAGCCAGCTCTTGCTTATCCTCTTCAACCAATGATTTACCGATATTGCCGCCTTGTGCTTTGGCAAAGGTGTAAGCCATACCGCCGCCAATAATCAGGTTATCTACCTTATCGAGCATGTTCTCAATCAGCAGTAACTTGTCGCTTACTTTGGCACCGCCCATAATAGCGGTAAAAGGTTTGGCAGCGCCGTTTAACACTTTCTCGGCGTTTTCTAACTCGGCACCCATCAGGTAACCAAAGTATTTAGCATCGGGGAAAAATTGTGCAATTACTGCAGTAGATGCGTGGGCGCGGTGGGCTGTACCAAAGGCATCGTTCACATAAACGTCGCCCAGTTTGGCTAATTTTTCAGCGAAGTCTTTGTCGCCTTTTTCTTCTTCTTTGTAAAAACGTAAGTTTTCAAGCAAAAGCACTTCCCCATCTTTTAATGCAGCAGCTTTGTCTGTAGCTTGCTGACCAATACAGTCATCAGCAAACTGAACCTCTTTGCCCAACAATACAGACAAATGCGGGATGATGTGTTTAAGTGAATATTTTTCGGTTGGTCCTTCTTTTGGACGGCCCAGGTGCGACATCAGAATCAATGAGCCGCCATCAGCCAAAATCTTTTTCAAGGTTGGCAAAGCTGCGGTGATGCGGTTGTCGTCAGTTATTTTGTAATCTTTATCCA
>CAJYSL010000198.1 GCA_913777515.1 uncultured Mucilaginibacter sp. | reverse complement strand
CCATCATAAAAATCCTGAAAGGTAATATAATCGCCTTGTGCGCTTGCCTTTTGAGGAGTTGCAAAAAACAGCAACAATGCTGTGCAACTCAGTGTGATATATCGAAAAAGCAATCTCATATTGTTTTTGTTGTGTGTATGTATATTTATCAGACTCGATGTATTAAAAAGTGTTTAACGCTTAGTAATTTATATTGTGTAAATATTTTAAGGTGAAGGTGGTTCCACAGACCGAAGAATTTTATGCGATACTATGTTGATGTAATATTTATTAAATAATTTTGACCACATTATTTTAAGAGAAGGATTTATGAGTACAGTGAATATCCCGCGCTTAGACTTAGATACCTACAAAAATGGTGATGCAGAAAGCCGTAAAAGGTTTTCTGATGCCATAGGTGCAGCGTTTAACGAAACCGGTTTTGTAACCATTACTAACCATGGTTTAACTAAAGAATTGATTGATAGTTTATATCAGCAGGTGAAAAGCCTTTTTGCTTTGCCCGAGGATGTGAAGTTAAAATATGAAAAGCCTGAGTTGGCCGGGCAGCGTGGTTATACCAGCAAAGGCAAAGAAACGGCTAAAGGTTTTAAGGTTCCTGATTTAAAAGAATTTTGGCAAATTGGCCAAACTGTTACTGATGGCGACCCGATTAAGGAACAGTATCCAGATAATGTTTATGTAGACGAACTGCCTGAATTTAATACTGTTACCCGCGAGGTATACCAAAAACTGGAAGCCGCAGGTACCTTGTTGCTGGAAGCTATTGCTACTTACCTGGGTTTGCCGCAAAACTACTTTGACAGCAAAGTGCATAACGGTAACTCAATACTGCGTACACTGCACTACTTCCCGATTGAAGACCCGGATGCTTTAGCTCCCGATGCGGTACGTGCCGGTGCACATGAGGACATTAACCTGATTACATTATTGATTGGCGCCAGTGCTGATGGGCTGGAGCTGTTGACCCGCGATAATGAGTGGTTCCCGGTAAAAGCTCATGGCGAAGATGTGGTAGTAAATGTAGGTGATATGCTGCAGCGTTTAACCAACAATAAATTAAAATCAACTACACACCGTGTAGTGAACCCGCCAAGAGAGGAAATGAAAAATTCACGTTTCTCGGTGCCATTCTTCTTGCATCCAAAATCTGATATGGATCTAACTTGTCTGGAAAGCTGCATCGATGAGCAACATCCAAAGAAATACACTGACATGACTGCCGGTGAATATTTGGATGAACGCCTGCGTGAAATCGGACTGAAAAAGTAACCGATAAAAAGTGCTTATACAAAACGACCGGTGGTGAAAACGACCGGTCGTTTTTATTGAAAATAAACGAAGTTAATATTGGTAATTTAATTCAGTTTACCCATTTCGGTCTGTACAGCCCTGAAAAACTCAGCGCTATGCTGCGAGCCAATAATATAAACTAAACCGTCGCGGTCGGTAAGGTGTAGGGCATCGTTACCAGCAGTATAAAAACGGATGGAGCCCTTGCTGTGCAGATTATAAACTGGGTTGTTAAACCAGTAACGGCTGTAAGTGCCTTTTTCAACCTTCACAATACTCTTTAGGTCAATTTTTACCAGGCGGGTAGTCCATAAGCCGTTTAATAAAATGCTTTGGTTCTGCACCCGGGTACTAAAATGTACAACAAATCCTAAAATAATAGAGATGATGATGATGGCGAAGCCGACTACGATCAGAATATCGGCATTTTCGTCGGTAAAAAAATAGACGGCAAAGCAAACCATAGCCAATACCAGCCTGATGGTTACCGGTATCCATTCTCTGCCTAAATACTGTTTTTCAATAAATGCCGGTGTGCTACCTGTCATGGTTTAATAGTTCGAAGATAATAACTTTTTTGGTTTGTGATGTTAACTTGTACCGGTTGTCTAACCGGTAACCGGCAACCCATATAATATCGCCGTTGCCATTAACCAGTATAGGTATACGTAATTTTTGAAAGCGGGGTGCCTTTTGATTGATAAAAAAGTCGCTCAGCTTTTTACGCGAATGCATCCCCAACGGCATAAAATAATCGCCTTCCTGCCAGCTCCTCATGGTTAGCGGGTAAACCAGTAAATCTTCATCCACTGCTGCAATATAATTATTCGGCGCGGCCGAATAAGGCGCAAACGCATGGGCTGTCCTTAAAGTAAAACCGGCATATTGTTTTTCCTGATCTGCTTTTTCAATGTAAACAGGCGTAGTTGCTAAGTCGTTTTTAGGAGTTATGATCAAGCTCTCACGATCAAGCAAAAGATTAAATGCGGCAGACTCGAATACTCTTCCGGCATGTTTAGGTAACACACTGATTAAATCGTCCAGTATAGTATCGTTAAAACCATATTCTTTCAGCAATTCGCCCAACAACAAACGTTGCGGCTGCAATTGCAAAATGCCCCCTTTTAATATGTGAATTTCATTACCTCGCTGTTTAACAAGTTTTTGTTTTACGGCCTGTACTTGCTGTTGCAAAAGTTGCTCCAACTCGCGGAAATGAGTTAAGTTCCGTTCAAAAGTGTTTTCGAGATTGGGATTGAGTTCTTTGAGTTTGGGGATAACCTCGTGCCGTATCTTATTGCGGGCGTATTTGGTAGAAGCATTAGAACTGTCTTCGCGATACTGTATTTGACTTTGCAATACAATATCTGTAATCTGTTGCCGGTTTAAAAAAAGCAACGGGCGCACCCATTGACCGTTTTTTGGTAAAATACCATGCAGCCCGGCTATACCTGTACCGCGTGTAAGGTTTAACAATATAGTTTCGATTGTGTCGTTTTGGTGGTGTGCCAGCGCAACGGCATGATAGTGATGCTGTTGCCTTATCTGCTCAAACCATTGGTAGCGCAGTTCGCGGGCGGCCATCTGGATGGATATTTTTTGCTTTTCCGCGTAGGTTAACGTGTCAAAGTTGATAGTGTGAAACGGTACTTGTAACTCAGCCGCCAGTGATCGGCAAAAGTCCTGATCAGCATCGGCTTCGGCATCACGCAACTGAAAATTGCAATGAGCAATACCAAAAGTGTAATCGGCAGCTTTGAGCAAATGAACTAACAGTACAGAATCCATGCCTCCGCTTACCGCAGCCAACACATTGTCTTGGCGATTAAAAAGCTGATGCTGCTCAACATAAGCAGTAAAGTTTTGAACGGGCAGCATGGTCAAAATTATTAATTTAAATAACCGCAATCAAACAACTAATTTTGTAGTGTGAGAAAATATCTCTTTCTATACCTTTTCATCCTGTTGAATTTGACGGCCTGGGCACAAAAACGCCCTGCGCGAACCATTGTTAACCTGGTGCAATCAGAACGTTCTGTTGGAGTAAAACGCAATGGGGAAGATATACTTAAAGTGTACAAGGGTATATTTAAGCAGGAAGGCTCTACACTAAAATCAGACAGCGCCTATTTTTATCCGCAACGCAACTCTTTTGATGCCTTTGGTAATGTGAATATTAACCAGGGCGATACACTTAATGTGTATGGCGATAAGCTTTATTATAATGGTAACACCCACGTGGCACTGGTTACTGATAACGTGCGCATGGTTGACCGCGATGCCACGCTAACCACCAACTACCTAACTTACAACACGGCCACACGTATTGGTACCTACACCGGCGGCGGCAAACTGGTTAATAAAGACAATACACTGGTTAGTAAAAACGGTTACTACTTTGCCAATAGCCGCGATGCTTACTTTAGGTATGATGTCGTGCTCACCACGGTTGATGCAACGATTAAAACCGATACTTTAAGATATAATTCGGGTACACGTATTTCTTATTTTTACGGTCCTACCCGTATTTTGGGTAAAGATAAAGATACCTTGTACACCGAGCGTGGTAACTATAATACGGTAGTAGAGCAAGCCTTTTTCAGCAAGAATAATTTATATACCCAAACCACTAAATCATTAAAAGGCGACAGCTTGTTTTACGACCGTTTAAAAGGTTATGGGCGTGCGGTAGGCAATGTTACTTTTGATGATAACGAGCAAAAGGTAACTATTAAAGGGCAATTGGGTACTTATTACCGGGCCACCGAGCGGGCGGTAATTACCGAGCGGCCTTACGTAATTATGATTACCGAGCAGCGCGACAGTACCCAAACGGATAGCGTGAAACCTAAGCGGCCCGTTACTGGAAAAAATAACCGCGGCAAAAGTGCGGCGGTCGTTAAAAACTCGGCCACGGTAAAGACTGCTGCACCGGCAAACTCTAAACCGCTGGCTAAAGTGCCAGGTAACATTACCGCTGCAGACACCGCCCGGGCTAAAAATGATAGCCTTGCCTTAAAGCCGCCTCCAAAAATTAAACGCGATACCATTTACTGGGGCGCTGATACCATCGAAACACAGATATTAACATACAAGGCCTTGCGCGAAATGCAGGAACGCATGCGACTGGCAGGTATTAGAGATACGTCGGTAAAAAAGCCGAAAGCAGATGCGCCGCCTCGGGTGCCCATAAAACTATCGACGGCTAAAAACCTGATAGCCATGCCGCCTGCTGGTATTAAAATGGATATGAGTTTTTTGCGGCCCGATATTTTTGGTAAGCCACGCGTGCGCGATACTACTCAAAAAGCAAAAGTTGCGCCGGTAGTGGCCGCTGGCAAAAAGCCGGTAGTGGCACCAAAACCCAAAGCACTTCCCAAGCTTGATTCTGTTTATTTGCGGCGACAGTTTAATCTGAGCGATACTGCCCGCATCCGTATTTTGAGTGCCCATCATCACGCCAAAATTTTTAAATCGGATTTGCAGGCTAAGGCCGACTCTATGTTTTATAGCTATGCCGACTCCACCATGCGCTGCTTTGTTGATCCGATTATCTGGACGCAGGGTTCGCAAATTTCGGGAGACACCATTTACCTGCAGTTGAAGAATAAGAAGGTGGATAACATGGATGTGTTTTTGTCGGCCTTTACGGTTAATATAGATGATAAAGACTCAACCCATTTTAACCAGGTGTCGGGTAAGCGGATGAAAGGATTTTTTGCCAACAATAAGTTTCAGCGGCTTTTTGTGGATGGCAACGCCGAAACCATTTATTTTAACCGCGACAGCACTAAAAAAGTCACCGAACTGATGCGCACTATCAGCAGCCGTATCCGGATAAATTTTAAAGAAAACAAGGTTAACAACGTTACCTGGCTCACCAAGGTAGAAGAGGAGGCTATTCCTATTAAGGACGTAAAAGACGACGATAAAATTTTAAAAGGCTTTTTGTGGAAACCTAAAGAGCGACCTCAAAACAAGGAGGCGATTATTAATGCAGCGGCTATCCGTAAAAAAGCAGCGGCTGCCAAAAAGATAGCTGCCAAGGCACCGGCGGGTACAGCGAAGAAAGCTGCGGACGCAAGCGCCAAAAAAACTCCGGCTACTGCAGCCGAAGCTGCTAAGCCTGCTTTAGCATTGCCCGACTCGGCAACTGTTAAAGCGGTAAAAGATACGCTGCAGAAATTATTGCCCGGCAAAAAAGAAGTTATTGATTCGGTAAAAGGCAAACTGCTTAAGCCATAATCATCAACAGGTGTGGCCGGTATGGCTTACACCTGTTGGTTTAAAAACGCAATCAGTTTTTCCATGGCAATGGCCCGGTGGCTGATGCGGTTTTTTTCTTCCATGCTCATTTCGGCAAAGGTGATGTTGTAACCTTCAGGCTCGAAGATAGGGTCGTAGCCAAAGCCCTCAGCGCCGGCTATTTCGTGGCGGATGTTGCCCAGTATCACACCTTCGAAAAAATGTTCTTGCCCGTTCCATATCAGGGATATTACGGTGCGAAAGTTGGCTTTGCGGTTGCTGATGCCCTGCAGGTTTTCAAGCACTTTATTAATGTTGGCCGCGTGGTTACCATGCTCGCCGGCATAACGTGCTGAGTATACACCCGGTTCGCCGTTTAGGGCATCAATCTCCAGTCCGCTGTCGTCGCCAAAGCAATTAAGCTGATATTTATCAAAAATGTAATGACTTTTAATGGAAGCATTGGCCCGAAAGGTAGTGCCATTTTCTTCAATCTCGTCGTGGTAACCAATGTCTGTAAGGCTTTGCAGGCTTAAACGGTTGCCTGTTTTGGCAGCCACTTCCTGCAGCTTATGTTGGTTATGGGTTGCAAATACAAGCGTTGCAGGCATTTTTATAAAGTTTTAATCTGGTTCCAGAATATTTTAGTGTTCTCTTTTTGACCCATCATCTCGTCAAAACCAAAGGTATACAGTGCACGGTAACCCTCGGTTGTTTCGGTAACTTCATTAAAGGGCAACGCAGGCATATCATTAGGTAAAGCTGCTTTACCCAATATTATCAGTTTTTGCGGTTTAAAATAATCTAAAAGCTGGTTCCAGGTATGGTTAGGGTAGTGGTTAAGGTTTACAATGGCGGTATCATCCAAAGTGAAATTGAGCCTGCCTAACGTGCTGACCAACGGCGTTAAATGAGCCTCGGCTATAAAGTCGGTGCCCGGATAGTGTGTAATAATTAAAAAGTTTTTTTGATTGCCGCCCTTGTACTTAAACACGGGTGCGGGCGTTTCAATAGGAGCAGTGGCGGGTTGTTCGGCAGGCGGTTCTGCTGCACGGGTAGCAGGCTGACTGTAAAAATCTTTGTCTGCTTTAAGCAGGTAAAGTTCTTCGGGTAAAAAGTAAGTTAACTGGCCTGGTAGTATTTCCGCTTTCACTTTAACAATTTTTAACAAAAATAGCTAAAGCAACTGAGGGTTTATGGGCATATTCGCATATTATTAGCCTACAAGCAGATAATGACATATTTATGC
>CAJYSL010000197.1 GCA_913777515.1 uncultured Mucilaginibacter sp. | reverse complement strand
ACCATAATACATCCTAACACCCGCTTAATATAGCGACCTGCAACTTTGCGCAACTAATTTGTTACGCAATGTTGATTTCCAAAACATTTATTTTAAGACTTTGTCTCACGTGCCTTTCCTGCATTTTTTTTGTAGCAGGGAGCACGGCACAAACCAACCTGGCCACTATTTCGGGCAAGGTTTTAGGGCCCGACGGGGCGGCCCTGGCCAACGCCACCATCAACGTTAAAAACGAGTCGACCGGCTTTACGCTTAAAACGGCGTCGAACGCTAAAGGCGCCTTTTTGGTCAAAGAGGTTCCGTTGGGTTCGCCTTACAGCATTACGGTAGCTGCCGTGGGTATGGTTACCCAAAAACAAACCGGCTTTTCGCTCAACCAGGGCGACCTGTTACAGGTAACCTTTAACATGAAAGATAAGGTGCAGGAACTGAATGCGGTTGAAGTGACTGCGGCAACCACCCACAATAAGGTTGAAAACATTGGCTCGTCTACCGCGGTAACCGCCAGAGACATTGCCAAGTTACCCGTGAACGGACGTAATTTTACCACCCTGGCCGATTTGTCGCCGTTGAGTTCGGGCGGCAGTTTAAATGGTCAGCTGGCTTCGGCAACCAACTATACTATTGATGGTATGGCTGCCCGTAGCACCATTGCCGGTGGTTTGCCAACCGGCGCTTACTCTATCTCGCTCGAGGCCGTTCGCGAGTTTCAGGTAGTAACCAACCAGTACGACGTAACCCTGGGCAATGCCGGTGGTGGTACCATCAGTTCGGTAACCAAATCGGGTACCAACACCTTATCCGGAAGCGCCTTTACCTATGCGCGTACCAATTGGTTATCCAGCCCCTACGGACTAAACGGCTTAAAACGCAACCAGTCGTTTTCTACTTACCAGTACGGTTTCTCGTTAGGAGGCCCTATTGTGAAAGATAAAGCCCAGTTTTTTATTGCGTGGGACCACCAGGCCGATTCAAGACCTTTGTACATCGCCAATATCCAGTCGGCCGACGACGAAAAGCGGTACAACGTAACCCAAGCCACGCTGGATAACTTTTTATCTATCGCCAGAAATAAGTACGGCGTAGCCAATTCGCCGCAATTTGGTCAGTTTGATAAATTTAAAAACACGCATGCCGGTTTTGCCCGTATCGACTGGCAGCTTAACTCTAAAAACCTGTTCACCATCCGCGATAACTTTATTTACGATTTGGATAACCAGTCGGACGGCGACAATACAGCCATCAACATTTACGAGGTGTACAGTACCCGTAAAAGTATGAACAACAGCGTAATGGCATCGTTAAGAACTACGTTTAGCCCTACGCTAACCAACGAGTTAAAGCTGCAGCATTACTGGGAGTACAATAAACTGTTTGCCAACAGCCAGTTACCTGCCGATAATATTCCGCGTGCTATCATCCAAAACATCAGCTCAACAGCGGCCGATGGTTCTACCTACACCACCGCCATCCAATTGGGCGGCCAGCGCTACGGTAACGATTATTTTAACAACAACGTTATCCAACTGGTAGATAACGCCTACTGGACCGTAGGTAAATATAACTTTACCCTGGGCGGTGGCTTATCATTTACCAACCAGAACTCCATTTACGGTAGCGAAACCAACGGCCGCTTCTTTTTTACCGGCTTAACTAACTTTAACAACCTTACCCCATACCGCTTTGCACGTGACATTTACACATCGCCCGACCGCAACATCAAGTTCAACATCATCACCCCTAACATTTATGCGCAGGTACAAACCGTTGTAGCGCCGGGGCTTGATGTTACTGCAGGTATACGTGTAGACTACACCAACTACCTCGACCGTGCCAATTACAACCCGGTTGTTGACCGCACTTTGGGCTTAAACACGGCTAACAAACTGGCCACCCTGCAGGTACAGCCACGTGTGCAGGCCACCTGGGATATTGGCCAGAACGGTCAGGATATTGTACGCTTAGGCGGCGGTATACTGGGTTCGGCGCTTAACCCGTACTCGATGATTAACAATATGCTTTTTGATGGTTCGCACATCTTAAGCGTTGATGTAACCGGTTCGCAGGTACCTGCTCCCAACTTCCCGGCCTATCGCCGCGACCCTAACACCGCACCGGGTATCGATTTACTGAACAACGCATCCATACCTAAATTGGCTACCATTAACATGAATGGTAAGGATGCTAAAGTGCCCGTGGTTTATAAGGCCAACTTTTCGTACTCGCACTTTTTTACCCGCGATTTCAGGGTTACCGGTTCTGCCTACCTGAGCTTGGGCCGCAACAACTATACCTACATCGACAAAAACATGGTAGACCAGCCCTACTTCCGCATAGCTGCCGAAGATAACCGCGGGGTTTACGTACCGGCTAACACCATCAACACCTCAAACGGTGCCGCCGACTGGACCCAGGGCCGTAAAACTACCGAAGTGGGCCGCGTGTTGCAACTGGAAAGCCTGGGCAAAAACAACCAGATGGCCTTTGTTTTTGATGCAGATTACCGTTATTACAAGCAGGGCGAAATATCTTTTTCGTACACCTGGAACCAGACTAAAGACAATACCTCTTACAATGGTAACGTAGCCAACACGGCAACCTTGGTACAATACATCAAGGATGACCCGCGCAACCTGAGCGCTATCAGTTACTCTGATAACCAGTTCAGAAACAAGATTGTGTTTTACGGTAGCTCGCCAACATTTTGGGGTTTTAGTGCTGGTTTGCGCTTCTCGGCCATTGGCGGCACCCGGTACTCGCTTACCGTTAACGGGAACGTAAACGGCGACTTTGTAGCCAGCAACGATTTGGCTTACATTTACGACCCTAATGCGGCCTCTACCCCGCAATACCTTAAAGACGGTATCAACGCTATTTTGAACAACCCTAAGGTTGAACAAAGCATGAAAGACTACATTACCAGAAGCTTTGGTAAAATTGCTGAACGTAACGGCGGTGTAAACCCACTTTACGGGGTGATAGATTTACGCTTGATGAAGAAGATTACGTTTTACAAAAAACATTACCTGGAATTCACCGGCGACTTATTCAACCTGGCTAACCTGCTAAACAAAAACAAGGGCATCAACCATAACCTGGGCACTACTACTATTTATACCATCAGGAGCTTTGATGCGATCGCCAAGCAGTATACCTATGCAGTTAATACCAATGCAGGTGTATCCAACTTAGGTGGCAACCCTTACCAATTCCAATTGGGTATCAGATACGGATTTTAATTATTAAACTGTACCCGAACGGGTAAACAACTTTAATATCATCCCGGTAGCTTAGCGGCTATCGGGATTTTTTGTGGATGTAGTCCAGAATACTTTTTATGGTCAGTATTAGGCATAAATTCTTTGATGTTCTTAATTAAGATGCATTGCTTATCTTTCAATCCAAATGCTAAAATCATTCAACAGTATTCTCATCATAGCCATGCTATCAGCCTGCACAACCGTATACGGTCAGGCAAATATTTGAAAAGCAATGAAACTATATTGTTTAGTTTTAAAACAAAGAGTGGTAAAACAATGATGCTTGCGTTAGATAAAGACCAGAAGTACATCGTGTACCGGTTTGGCACTGCCAAGCATATTGAGTTTGAGTATCCTAAAGATACGGTTAACAGCTTTAGTAAATTTAAACGGTTCCACTACATTCGCTATGGTGGCGTTCCGAATGCAGGTACCGAGATCAACCAAAACGAGTTTACTAATAATGGCTTTATTTATGATATACACGAGCAATTTTTTGCTGTAGAAGAAGGTGAACGGTCTGAGATTGGGATAAATATTAGAGACACAGGCAACAAGATTTACAAAAAAACTGTAATCGAAGGACTGGTAAAGACACAGAAGGGAACCCTGTTGGGACTAGAAGATTTGGAATTGATTCAGCTTTCGCATGATTCGTTTTGAGTTTTTTATTCAGAACCTGTATAACGTTAATCAAAGTACAAAATTCTGACATTTACGATTTTACAAACATGGCCTATCCTCTTATACTATTAATCTTGATTGGAGGACTTATAAGTTACTTTGCTCCCAACAGTAAACGCTTATTTAAGTCTTACCTGATCAATATTTCCGTACTCTTAGTTTACAATACTATAGCATGGACCTATATCGTTACTTATTTAGATGCTGGTGGTGTAAGCTTGGCGCCAGGCTTAATTATGATTTTTCTTACAGGAATACATTTAGTGACCTTACTGATCTACATAATTTGGAACTACAAATTGAAGGACAGCAGGAGATGATTGTTAAACTCTAGATTTTCCTATCTCCATGAAGTAAAAAGTTCAATAAGTATGGATTAGTAGAGGTGACATATATCGGAAATCATCATATCATTCAGCAAAGCTACCTTTGGCAGCCTCCGGAGCGTAACAAAGCTTGCAGCAATAACACGACTGCCCCTTTTCCGTTTCCAATCTTGCTTACCTACTTAATTACCGGATACATCAATAACGATGTGGTAGTGCCTAACATGGCCCCGCCAAATACATCACTGGGATAATGTACGCCTAAGTACATGCGGGAGTACCCTACCGAACCTGCCCATAAATAAGCGGGCGCTGCTACATACCATTTGGGATATGCCCTTGTTAGTGCGGTGGCTACTGCAAAGCTGGTGGAGGTATGGCCCGATGGGAATGAGGTACTGCCGGCATCATAAACGGCTACAATCTTTAAATTTTGCACAAACGGCCGGCGACGCTTAAATATAGTTTTTATCAGTAAGGTGGCGCCTACGTTAATCAACGTGCTGCTGGCAATATACAATGCATTTTGGCGCATTTGGCGGTCGTTCGCAATAATACCGCCTGCCAGCAGCCCGGCAGGTACGCTATAGGAAACATAAGGCAGCGAGTTAGACAAAAAAAGCATTTGCTTGGTTTTCTGATCATTGCGCTGCAGGGCCAGGTTAATTAAAAAGCGGTCGTCAAACCGCTGTATAAAGTTATTCACCTGGGCGGCCTGGGCCTTTACCTGCGGAACAGACTTATTTTGTTCCGGCGTTTTAGGTTGTTCTTCGGTCTTTTCCTGGGCAAAAGCATGGCCTGCAAAAGCCGTCGCGGTAAAAATTTGCAGGGCGAGTATTATTTTAATTAGTTGATGTGCTTTACTTATTTTCATAGTACCTTCAAAGGAATCAAACCTCAAATCCATCACATTTGTGGTAACGTAATTGTCAGTATGATATGCAATACATGAAATAGATGAAGATGGTTTGAAGTATGCTGAAACTATCTTTGGTATTGGTATGCAGTGAGGTTACTTTGCTTGGTAAATGTGCTGCAGAAATAGTCATTCTATAGTTTACCTTTTTCAGATGACTGAATTGCAAATACCTCAATAACCTCTCACCTACAAACCCAAACTCTTCAAAAAACTTTCCCGGTAATTACTGCCGATTGGGATTTCGGTACGGTCTGCAAAAACGCGGTTCCCGTCAATATGTGTAATCTTGCTTTTATTAATTAAAAACGACCGGTGTGTCCTCAAGAATAAATCAGGCGGAAGCAGGCTGATTAATGCATTAAAAGTCATGACCGGTAGCAGCGTTGTAGCGGCGGTTACAACTTTGGTATAATTGCCCTGAGCCTCAGCATAAATCAGTTCGTGAAAAGTCACTTTATGTATTTTGCCTTCTACCCGTAAAAACACAAAATCCGGAACCGGCTGCGTATTGATTTCTTTGATGGGGGCCCTTGTCGCTTCCAACCGCGCCACGGCCTTATCAACAGCAATCATAAATCTTTCGAACGAAAAGGGCTTGAGCAGGTAATCACAGGCCGACAAATCAAAGGCATCAACCGCATACTCTTTGTAAGCCGTTGTAAATATAATTTGCGGCACCTCTTTTAATGTTTTTACAAAAGACAGCCCGCTGAGCACCGGCATATTGATGTCCAGAAAAATAATGTCAATAGGTTGTTCCTGCAGTAGCTTTTTAGCGTCTAAAGCGTTATTGCAACAACCAACCACGTTTAAGTAATCCAATTGTTGGCAGTAAGAAGCTACAATCTCCACCGCAATCGGCTCATCATCAACAATTAAACAATTCCATTTTTTCATGCTGTTACCTTTTCCAGTTGCAACATTACGGTATAAAATCCATCCTTGTCAGTAATCGTTAAATTATGCCGGCCCGGGTAAAGCAAATGCAGTCGCTTTTTTACGTTATCCAGCCCAAACCCGCTATGCTTCTCTTCTACCCTTTCGCCATCATGAGCATGATGTGAATTTTTGATTTCAAACTGGATAAAGTTTGACCAGGTTTTCAATCGGATATCTATAAATATTTGCTGTTCGGTGGTGTCTTTGGCATGTTTAAAAGCGTTTTCTATAAACACGATTAATAGCATGGGAGCTATGCGTGTATTTTCATCAGTTTCCGCAAATTCTGTAGTCAGCTGAAGCCGGTTGCCAATCCTGATTTTTTCGAAAGCAAGGTAGTTGTTAATGTAAGCCAGTTCGTCTTTGAGCAATACAAAAGGCTCTTTGGCTTCGTAAACTGAGTAACGCAGTAGTTCCGATAATTTCAGTAATAGTCCGGGCATTTCCTGGTGCCGGGTGATGGAGATGCCGTATAAATTATTTAGGGTATTGAATAAAAAGTGAGGGCTTAACTGCGATTGCAATAGGCGAAGTTCGCTATGGCTATGTGCCTCATGCGCCTGGGCCGCCGTTAAGCGGTATTGATTTATGCGGATGAGTTTGATAAATGCGCCCAATGCCACGCTCATTACCACAAATGGCATCCAGTACAAAAACAGATTGAGCGCAGGCGCCGAGGTTAACGGATAATCGGCATGCACAAAGAGCCATATGACGCAAAGGGCAATCAGCGCACCCAAACCTAATAAATAACTGCTTGCAATCACCTTGCTTTGCCCACCCCATATTTGTGCGATGTACCGGCCACTATACAAAAAGCCGAAAAAGCCTATGGTAACGGCCACCGCCAGTTCTTCTATCTCTTCATGAGTGGCCAGCTCTATGTAATACAAGGCAGCCCAGTATACCGGTATACTGGCCAGTATGCAAAGCAGCGTATGTGTTTGTGTTTTAGATTTCATGATTATCACTTTCTCCAAATATCAGGAGGCAGCGCTTCGTAAAGGCAATTTACTGACGAACATAGGGAAAAACGTGACAGAAGGCACTTTTATAAGGGTTATTTCTTTCGACTGGCTAAAAACGCTTTTGGTCAGCGCTTTCCCCTTATCCGTCCGGGTAATTAACGGCACCGCTGCCTGGCTTTCATATTTGCTTAAAAACCAACCGTATGAAAGCCACCTGCAAACCTTTTTACTTAGTTGTTATATTGTTAATCATCAACAACGCAATAGCGATGGCGCAACCGTCACTGCGTTATAACCTTAAAGGCGTAGTGATAGATTCGGCAAGCCGGAAGCCGGTAGAAATGGTAACCGCAACGCTGACAACCGAGAACGGCCGGACTATAGCCCGTACAACCACCGATGTAAAAGGAGCTTTTACCTTTGCACAAATAGAAAAAGCACACTATACCCTGAAAATCAACGCTATTGGTTACCAGCCAGAAGAAATTGTCGTCGCTTTCACCGGCTCAACACCAACCACGCTCGACCTTAAAGAAGTTATGCTCATCCCACAAACCTCGAGTTTGAAGCAAGTGGCTGTTACGGCCTCCAAGCTATTAGTTAAGCAGGAAGCCGACCGCATTATTTATGACTTGCAAGCCGACGCCGATAGCAAAAGCAACAACCTATTAAGTATGATGCGTAAGATTCCGTTTTTGTCGGTGGATGGCAGCGACAACCTGTTGCTGAAAGGACAGGCAGATTTTAAGGTATTTATTAACGGCAAACCATCCAGCATGATGGAAAGAAACCTGAAAGGCGTGCTGCAAAGTATGCCGGCTGCCAGCATTCAAAAAATCGAGGTTATTACCAATCCCCCATCCAAATATGATGCGGAGGGGCTGGCGGGCATTATCAATATCATCACCATTAAAAATACCACAAACGGCTATAATGGCAACATCAACCTCAGCGAACGTTACCCGGCAGGCGGACCAGATATGGGCGGGTCTTTGAACCTAAGGCAGCAAAAAGTTGATATTTCCGGCTTTGGAGGAGTAAGCCTGTATGATAAGCCGTTGACTGATAGTTATAATAGCCGTATCGGAACCGGCGGGTCAAGTTCTCTACTGCTCCAAAACGGAGCTGTCCGGTCTAAGGTACCGGGTGGCTACCTGGGTTCGGAAATCAGCTATAATATAGATACGCTAACACTGCTTTCGGTACAGTGGAATATTAACGGCGACCGTACTCAAGAGTATAATAGCCTGCGCTCGGCATTAAACAACGGAACTACGCTAGCCGAAGCTTACCTGCTGGATAACAAAAAGAACAACGACAGCTTTGGCTGGGATGCCGGAGTAAACTATCAGTTGGGCTTTACGGGCGATAAAAACAGGCTGCTTACTTTTGCCTACCGATACCTGACCTACCAAAGCACACTGAACAGTGACGTGACTTTAACCGACCGTTTAAATTACCCAGTTCCTGATTTTACGCAGAACAATAAAGCCAACTTAAACGAGCACACGTTGCAGGCAGACTATGTGCATCCGCTAAAAAAAGTTACTATAGAAGCCGGCATCAAAGGTATTGTAAGACAGAATGAAAGTGAATACAGTTACTTGTCAGCCGGAACAAGCGCCAATAACGCACTGGATAGCTATTACCGCAGCAGTCAATACATTTGGGCGTTGTACAACTCGTACCAATTCCAGCTTAAAGGATGGAGCTTAAAGGCAGGTTTGCGCCTCGAACTTACCTATGTTGATGCTGATTTTGTTTCTGATGCACAACAGGTAAACCAGCGTTATCTTAACCTGGTTCCCAATATCACTGCCGGCAAAAAGCTAACTGATTACAGTAGCGTTAACTTTGGTTTTTCGCAACGCATCAAACGCCCCGGCATCAACAAGCTCAATCCTTTTGTAGACCGGTCGAATCCCGCTTTTGAAAGCAGCGGTAACCCCGGATTGATACCGTCTGTCATTGACAATTTGCAAACAGGCTACATCTACAATAGTAATAAAACCGGCATTAACCTGGGCGTGAGTTACTCCTGGGTGAAAAACATTGCTTTGCAGATAGCATCATTTGACAGCCAGACGCAGATTACACGCACCACTTATGAAAACGCCGGTAAAGCCCGCGCTCTGGACGGTAACCTTAGCCTAAGGCATACCATCAGTAAAGCCTGGACTTTTAATCTAAACAGCCATGCATCGATGATATGGCTCACTGCAGTGAACAATGGCAATTTAGTCCAAAACAACTGGGTAATTTACAATGCGGCCATCAGCAGCGGCTATAATTTAGACAAGGACTGGCGGCTAAGCGCCAATTTAAATCTCATCAGCCGTAACATTGTTAACCTGCAAGGCAGAACCAATGGTTTGGTCAGCTCATCATTTGGCGCGAGCAAGGAGATAATTAAAAACAAATTGTCGTTAGCCGGCACCGTAAACAATCCGTTCAGTAAATACCGAAACAATATAACTACGACGCAAGGCGATAATTTCCTTCAAACTTCAATAGTCAGCGAATACTTCAGGCAGTACAACATCAGTTTAAACTATCGCTTTGGCAAACTAAAAGCATCTGTCAACAAAAGCCTGCGAGGTATTAAAAACGATGATTTGTCTAATTAGGTATAAATAACCCTATGCGGGCTAAAACACATCCACAGAACCTAAAATGAAGGCATAAAAAAAGGCTGACTGCAAATACAGTCAACCTTTTTAATGTTTGGTTCGAATCCAAACGGGATTACTTAAACCGCTTTAATTCTTAAAGCTTAGCTAACCTTTTTAAGTATGACGCATGCCCCGCCGCCGGGAGCAAGTTTAACCTTAATTGTGTTGGTTGAATTAACCGTCTGTTTTTTTGACGTATAACCTTCTTTGTGTGTGCGGTAATCAGAGTCTGCACTATCTTGAATGATCAGTGCCTGGTATGTACCCTTACCTAAAAAGGAAAGCGGTATGGTGATTTCACGCGGCTGCTCGTCGGTAGCTGCACCCACAAGCCAGGTGCCATCTGCCGCCTGACGGGCCATAGTAATATGCTCGCCGATGGTACCGCTGATGGTCTTGCTTTCCCGCCAAGGCATTTTCTCTGATGCATAAAACTCCAACAACTCAGGATGCTTTTTATAATTTTCGGGTATATCAGGAATCACGGTTACGCCCGAGAATACGATTAATGTACGTGCAGCTTCTCCCACTAAAGTTGACGGAACGGGTGAAGGTTCATCCACACGACCGGCCTGGGTAAGGTCGGCCAGACCATTGTTCATGTCTATAGGTCCTGCAAGCATGTTAACAAAAACAGAAGTAACAAACGTTTTAGGATTAAACACCTTATGCCCATCAAGCTGCGCCTGGCAATATTCGCGGGTTACGGCATTAGGCCACGTACGCATTTGTCCGTTAGGATGTACCGGGCCGTCATGAAAATCACACAGTAGATGATATTTTGCACATATTTCGGTAATGAGCCTGGTGCGGGTATTTTTTTCTTCTGGATCGCCGGTCATAAAGCCATACTTTATGCCTGCCGCTCCCCAATCACTGTATTGCTTTAATGTTTCTTCAAGCGGGTATTTACGGCCGCCAACGTCGTTGATGTAAAGCCAAACCCCAACATTCTTTGATTTTCCGTAAGCAATTATTTCATGCACCTGGGCAACTTTTCCGCCTTTGATAGGGTCTGAGTTTTGATTAAACTCCGGCCCATACCAATCAGCATCAAGCAGCAAATACCGCATATTATTTGCCGAAGCAAAGTCAACCATACGTTTCCACGATGGCAGCGACATTTTATATTTGAAAGTATCCACCTTCGCTCCGTTAATGCGCCAATCCCAAACAGCAACGCCAGGTTTTACCCACGAAAAATCATAACCTTTTTGGGGCGGTTTATTTAAAAGTTCAATTAAATGCGAATCAACCAATACGCCGGGGCTGCTGCCAAACATAATTACCCGCCAGGCCGATGTGGCTTTGGTGGCAACGCCTAACTGTTTTTCACCTTTGGCTGCTTCCAACACAAGCGGTTCCCCAGCTATCAATTCAGCTTCATGAATGGCCATATAGGCGTTGTTGGCAGCTTTAATGGTCATTACCGGCAAGCGCTTGCCTGCAATTTCAGTTATCTTTTCAGGGCCTTTGTTAGGATTTTCGCCATTGTAAGACCAGGCCGTATAATCATCGGCAAAATTAAACTGCGTCAGTTCTTTCAGCTTTTTATCTTCCGGAAATATGTATTTGAAGGCCACGCCATCATTATAAGCACGGGCTACAATCTGATACGCTTTTAAATCTAAGGTAAGCTCATTATACTTGTCGGGAACAACGGTACGCTTACCCCATACCGGTTTCCAGGTCGTATTCACCGCACGATGGGCTGACTGGATGAACTCCGGACGCAAATCCGATAATCCCAAAGCTGAATTACCAATCAGCATCCTGCCGTTTGCCGAAAAGGTGTAGGAAACCTGCTGTCCCTCTGAGCATTTGAATGAAAGCAAAAGCTTTCCGTCGGGCGACGCCACTTTTTCAGCTTTGCTTTTTGTTTGCGCTGTAACCGTACTCACGCTCAAAGCAAAAAACGCAATTACCAAGCATCTAAATTTTAGATATTTCGTTTTAGTCATATTTTTTTAACGCCCATAATATAAGGCTGGGCATCGATTAGATAAGTGAACAGGCTAAAAGTAATATAATTTAACCATCTTGACAATTGCCGCATCACGTCCCTTAAAGGCGAATATTCAAAATGGAACAGTCCGTTTTCCCAAGCTACAACGGCATTAATTTCAAATGCTTAACCTTAATCTTATTGCTAAGCGCACTGGTAACGACCTACTTATCAGGTCTTATGACCATCGAGCTACCTCACTTTTCATTCCTGATACTACCCTGGTTAGCGTAATTCTTACAACAGGCGCCTCATCATAAGCATTTACGTCAAGTATCGTTGACAACCTGGTAGCGACAATGACTTTAATTTGAAGTATCCGTTTTATTTCATTACTTAGCTCATATAATCCTTTATCACCATGAACCTATTTCGCCAATCCGTAAAACTGGTGCTGCCTGCACTGGTGCTGAATACCTTTTTTGCAAGCGCACAAAAACTGCCTAATGTGCAAACCACCAGCCTATATGCACCGGCCGACATTAAAATTAACGGCAAAACCAACGAGTGGAATGATAACTTTCAGGCTTATAACAAGGCTGTTGAGATATATTACACCCTCTCGAACGACGATACCAATTTGTATCTGACAGCCAAAGTAAAAGAAAGAGAAGTCATTGATAAACTGATAAGAGGTGGCATCAGTTTAATTATTAACCGCGAAAATGATAAGAAAAGCAAAAACACGCTTTCGGTAACTTATCCAGCAATCGAAAGCCCGGCCATGTGGGAAGTAGCCAATAAGTTTAGCGGACAGTACAATGCCTACAAAAGAAAGGAAGCCGTCAACATCAGTCAGCTCAACGAAATGTTTGCCAAACGCGAAAAACTGATCATCGTTACTGGTATAGCTGCTATTCCCGATTCGGCAATTTCGGTTTACAACAGCGATGGCATCAAAACAGCTTCCCTATTTGATGATAATTTAACTTTTACTTATGAGCTCGCTTTACCTTTGAAATATTTAAACCTATCGGATAAAAGCAAAAGCACGTTTAATTACCAGATTAAAGTAAATCCCGAACCAGCTTTTAAAAAACCTATAACCATGACCGCCGATATGCCGCCACCTCCCCCGCCGGTATTTGAAAGCACAACGGCCACTACTGATTTTAGGGGGAAATATATTTTAGCAAAAAAGCCCTGATCAGCTTCAATGCCACACCTCAAAATGCATTATAGCCGTACAGAACAATGATGATGAGTAAAAATTTCACAAAAGCTTGACCTCACCCCTGATGCTTAATGAGAAGCTTTCATTATACCTGTTATTTTCCCTGTTTAGTTTGCTTTTAGCCGGACAGCTTGTGGCACAGCTGTACACTGTAAACCAGCTTAATAAAGTGAGTGGCAAAGTAATAGCTAAAGAAATAGAGAAAACGGGATACACCGGCGGAAAGTATTCCAAACAACAGTATTCGCTTGTGCTCACCTTAGACGACCACCAGTTTGAAACGCAACCCTACAACGTAGACCTGGATGGCAGCAACCAGAATATTGACGACGAGATAGCTGTTAATGATTTTGTCACAGTGTACTGCCCTACAACGCTGTATAACATCCTTAGTTTGGACTGCCTTGACTTTGTCAACCGGGTAAACCAGGTTGAAAAAAACGGCCGGGTGCTATCCAGTTTCAGGCACCGGCAAAACGGTTTATGGAAGTTTACCCTTTGTCTGGCTATTGCCGTATCACTTTTCGGGTATAAAATTTACCAGCTAAGATTGGATGAAAAAGAGCAGCAAGAACTAGCCGACGCTTAGCTTAGACTGTATTTAAGGGTCTGTTCAAAATATATCATTAAGTTTAAAAGATATTTTATTTGATGCTATGCTCAACCACCTGTTAAAGTCAATCGGAACAAAATATAATTTGCCC
Organism: uncultured Mucilaginibacter sp.; assembly: GCA_913777515.1. Classification (GTDB taxonomy): domain Bacteria; phylum Bacteroidota; class Bacteroidia; order Sphingobacteriales; family Sphingobacteriaceae; genus Mucilaginibacter. The sequence goes on along the minus strand of CAJYSL010000197.1, from coordinate 3,503 downwards.
TTACATTTAAGCATACTTATATTCATCGTTTCATTAACACAGGATTGCTTTTGCACTACGCAATCTTGTGTTAACGCCTTAGAAGCTTTAGTTGGAGGTGCTTTGAGCGTGATATTTGCGGCAGGTTTTGGGAGTCCAGTCGTCGCAACTTGGCTAGCAAATCCTTTGTTGATGATTGCTTGGTTTAAATACAAATCTAATCCCAAATTTTCATTTTTCTTAAGCACACTTGCTACCTTAATTGCACTTTCATTTTTATTACACCATCAAATTATTGCCAACGAAGGTGGAGGTACCGTCAAAATAACTGAGATCAAGTTGGGTTACTATCTTTGGGGTGCAAGCATCTTAACTATGCTAACAGGCAGTTTACGGGAATTTCTAACTTAAAGAAATTGAATCCTTGTAGCAGATGGTCAAACGCAGGAAAAACAATCCGGCTTTCAGAGTTTCGCTCCCGGACATCCCGCTTAAATACAAAAAGGCCGCCTTGTCAAACTACTGACTAGGCGGCCTATATAAGTAACTAATAAACCCCGCTTACTTCTTTTCAGGGTAAAGGATAAACTTAATCAGGTTGTTACCGCTCATGTATTTGTTGGCGGCTTCTTTGGTAGATTGTTCTGTTACCTTTTGCAAATCGTTGATATGCTGCAATACCGCATCCGGGTTTTGCTGGTTTTGTGATGCGGATGACAGCTGGCTCATCCAGAAACCATTTTCTTTAAGCTGTACTTCGGTCGAGCGTTTCTCTTCGGCCGCAAACTTTTGGATATCGGTAGCTTCGGCACCGTTTTTCTTCAATTTTTCAATTTCTTCCATCGAAGCGGCAATCAGCTTTTCTACGTTGGCCGGTGCGCAGGTAAAGTAAACGGTGATGCTATAACGGCTTTGCGGCAATTTGTAATAAGTTGCACGTATACCGGGGGAGTAAACACCACCCTCTTTCTCGCGCAAGCGCTCGGTAAGCTTAATATTCAGAATTTCCTCAAGCGCATCAAGCTGCAGGTTGTTATCCTCGTTATAATTATAATCTCCGCTAAACACCAGTTGCACGGTACTTTTGTCGCCTATACCGCGGTAAACCTCTTTGGTTATTTTGCCGGCAGGTGCATGGATGCCCAGGTTTTTATAGGTTTCTTTGCTGTTGGTAGCAGGCAGGCCGCCTAAGTATTGCTCAAGCAGCGGCTTAATTTTTTCTACATCAAAATTACCCACCATGGTAAAGGTAAAGCCCGAAGCATCTGCAAAGCGCGACTTGTAAAACTCGAAAGCCTTATCCAAGTTGGCCTGGTCGAGGCGTGCAGCCGTCACGGGCATGCGGCGCATGTTGTAATTAGCCAAAGTAGCGGCTACGGTATCCTGGTATACACTGTTAGGGTCGAGACTGCGGTTGGTCAGTAACGCTTTGGTTTGGGTAATGTTAGACTGCCAGATGTCGGCATCTTTGCGCGGCTGCGTAAAATACAGGTAAATTAACTGCAGTGCAGTTTCAAAATCTTTTGGCGCAGCATAACCGTTAATGCCTTGCGTAGACTCGGCCATAAACGGAGATACTCCTACATTTTTGCCGGCCAGCATTTTACCTAACTGTATCTGGGTAAAGTTGCCTACACCGCTGCTATTAACCGAGTTTGCCGCCAAACTGGCCGACGGGAAATCGGTATCGCTGGCCAATGAGGTGCCACCAAAGCTGTAACCGTTAATCAGTATCTGGTCGTTTTTAAAATCGGTAGGCTTTAATATCACCTTAACGCCGTTACCCAGCGTAAGGGTGGTAGTGCCAATGGCAGCATCCTTAGTTTCGCTAATCACTTTGCTGCCGGTTGGCTTTTTTGCCAGTAAGGGCTCTTTGCTTACGTTATCAATATAAGCACCTACCTGGTGCCCGGCATCTTTAACCCAGCTTAGCAGTGTTTGCTCGGTAGGCAGGTTGGCTTTATCTTTTTCGGGCGCCTGCACCACAATAGTGCGGTTTTGGTCGCTAATGAACTTACCGGCCATGGCGTTAATGTCGCTCAGTTTAATTTTGTCTATGTTGTCTTTGTAAAAAGCATATTCAAAATCAATTCCGGGCATGGCTTCGCCCTTTAAAAAGTTACGCTGGTACTCCTGTACAAAACGTGCCGATGGGGTTTTATCCTTTTCTTTATACGCATTTTCCATACCGGTAAGCGCGTCTTTTTTGGCCCGCTCAAATTCAGTTGCGGTAAATCCATACTTGCGGGCACGCTCTACTTCATCAAGTGCAGCAGTTAATGCTGTTTTTAACTCGCCGGTATTTTTAGCTACAGCAATGGTGGTAAAGGCATCCTGGTTACCCAAAAAACCGCTATAACTTGCCTGCGCAAATAAATACGGCGGATTAGGCTTTTGCAACAGCTCGGCCATACGCGCGTTTATCATCTGGTTAAACAGGTTTACGCGGATATCCTGCAGGTACTGGCTTTTGGTTTTAGATACGCTTGACGGGTGCTTTACATAAATCTGTGCCACATTGTACGGGTACTCTTTATCGGTTACAATTTTTACCGCCGTTCCCGCTGTAGACGGTACCCGGTAAACAGTACGCGTTTTTTCATTAAGCGGATTTTTAAGTTCCGAAAAGTTTTGTTTAATCAGTTCTTCCACCTGCTTAGGGTCAAAATCGCCAACGGCTACAACAGCCTGTAAATCCGGGCGATACCAATCATGGTAAAAAGCTTTGATGGTTTCGAGCTTAAAGGTTTTCAGTATCTCTTCTTTACCTATTGGCAAACGCTCGGCATAACGAGAGTTATTCAACAACACCGGAAATATCTGGCGCTGCATACGCTCACCGGCATTTTTGCCGCGTAGGCGCTCCTCTTCGAGCACTACTCCGCGCTCCGAGTCAATCTCCTTGTTATCAAAGCTCACCATACCGGCCCAATTGGCCAAAATGGTAAAGCCCTTTTTAAAAACATTGATGCTGTCGGTAGGCAACGGCAATTGATAAACCGTTTCGTCAAACGAGGTATAGGCATTCAGGTCGGCCCCGAATTTCACACCCGCTTTTTGTAAAAAGTTAACCAGTTCATTTTTGGGGAAGTCGCGTGTGCCGTTAAAGGCCATGTGCTCGGTAAAATGCGCCAGTCCGCGTTGTTCGTCAGTTTCCAAAATGGAACCGGCTTTGTTAACCAGGTACAGTTCTGCACGGTTTTTAGGCTGGGTATTTTTGCGGATGTAATAAGTAAGTCCATTAGGCAAATGACCGATGATGACGTTTGGGTCAACCGGTAATAAATCGCCCTGCGCCCGGCTGGCTACTATTGGCTTTTTGATTTTAGATGAAGTTACCGGTTTTTTGGATTGGGCAAAAGCTCCGCCTGTAGCTATCAGCAGAGCGAAAGCAGCAACCTTGCTGCCATTGTTTAAATTCATACTAGGATGGTTGTTTGGGTTTAGGACACTAAGATATCTGGTTTGTTACAATAATATCCTATTCTTTTTGCACGGGCCGATGTTTTTATCAGAATGATATG